>NZ_JBYSXL010000033.1:0-49381 GCF_058782155.1 Methylobacterium sp. FW306-05-D | reverse complement strand
GAATCAGTAGCTCCTCGCTCGTACGCGCGACTGACCTCCAAAATTTTTGTTTTCCGAATGGTGCCCGCTGTTCGGAGGGTCCAGGATCGCCGTATACGGTTCATAGAACCTCCGCAGACATCCTCTCGAATCTCCAGCGCCCAAAGAAATTGTATTCAAGGAACAGAGTATATGATGCTCGTCCCTGCTATTATCATCGTAAATGTAGTTGTGCTGTCTATAGCGGCACTGAATTTTATGCTTCCATCCGCCTCTATATTAGACAAGCTTTCGAATCTGCCTGCCGCTTGGGGAGCGTGTTTGGGAGCTCTGTTGGGGCTTTGCGGAGTCGCCTGGACGACGAAAAAGGGTTTCGAAAATCTCATTAAAGCCCAGTCTCATCGCGCCGAGATCGAGCGCGCAGCTCGCGAACACCAGGGGCAACTCAACGATAACGCAGCAAGAGAAGCCAAGAACGCACAGGCTAGAACTGTCGCTGCTGCACTTATGGCTGAGTTCACGACGCTGCTAAACGATATTCACAGTCAGATGACCATACTACGAACCCAGATTGCATTACTCAGAGCGGCTGGCCGAAATCCCCCAGCGTCAATGCTAAGCTTGAGACCAGCAACTTGGCATGTGCCCATTTGGGAGAAAGTCATGCCCGACATCGGTCTCCTGGGCCCATCTATCGCCGGAGATGTGTTTTCAATATATAGCAGAACGAGATTTAAAAATACTGGGGAACAAGTGGCTTTCCCAGACGAGAAAATGGCGATGGCGGTTTATGAGCACATGCACAGCAATTTTCTCGAATGGACGGAAGATCTCGTCTTTGTTAATGCACGGCTTGGCGCTTTTTTCCGCGGCGTCGAAGACACTGGCTCGCTGTACAATTCACCGCAGAGCAAGGCACGTAGAGAAAAACTCGCGATAGAACTGTCTTCGTTCTAAATACGATGGGAACTTAGAAATCAGCCCCGCGGCTTTATATGGTAGGGCTTAATCTGAATCGGACGCGGGACGTCCTGGGCGAACGTCCGCCTTCTGAACCCAGGCTCCGTTGGCTGCGAGATCAAGGGCGCGGGGGTCGACTCCTGGCGAACCTCTGCCGCCTCCTCAGGCTCCTCGCCCATGTCCACCGGGCCGCGCAGATGCGCAGGGGGCGACGCGAGCAAGACGCGCTGCGTCGGTGTCACGTCCCGCATCGGCGGCTCCGCCTCGTCGTCGCTTAGATCCACGATCAGGCCGGGGCCGATCTTCACCCCGACGTTTACAACGGTGCCCGGCCGCAAGTCGGTACCCTCGAGGTGGCGGACAGCTTCCAGGGCCACGCGTTTGTCGGCAGCCGAGGCGTTCGGTTCGAATCCGTCGTCGCGCAGCTTAAGCGCAAGGGCCAGGTTCCTCGGGCCCTCTGCGGCGCGGACGGCTGTCATGCGCCGGAACAGCTCGGCCCGGAACTCTGGCATCGCGATCAGATTGCCGGCCTTCCACTTCGGCACCCCAGATGCGCGGGCTGCATCGGCCCATGGCATGCCTTCGACGAGGCGATCGAGGAACCGCACCTCCGCGAAGTTGAACCCGCGGTCTTTCATGTCGGCTCGGATCTTCCGCCGGGCGGCGATGTTGCTGCGGCGTCGTTCGTTGGGTGTCATCACACATCCCCTGCCATGCTGTCCGCGATCTGCATCTCAAGCGCGATGGCGAAACCGCGTTCGATCTCGTCGATTGTGGCGTCGGGCAGACGCGTCAGGATCTCCGCCGTCCAGCCCGCCGGTGACGTTCCGGGGGCGCACACCTCCCCGTTGACCAGCCATTCGGCGATCTGCGCAGCATGGTCAGCCATGGTCACATCCTCCGGGCCAGGCCAGAATAGGCGCCGAGGACCTGCCGCCGATCGAGGGGGGCGAGGCGGTCCAATGCCTGGGCCGCTGGTTCCAGGGCGCCCGAGTCGGTTTCAGCCTCGGCAAGGCGGAGGCAGAGGTCCCGCGCCCGCGGACCGCAGTAGGCGCGCGCCAGGGCGCGCAGGCTGCGCAACCGGGCGCGCTGTTCGCTCGGGTCCAGCCCGGGCGCCCAAGGGCCGAAGCCGGCGCTCATGCGGCATCGTCCAGCACGCGTCGCGCCTGAGGCGGCAGGGAGAGGCTGGCCCGGGTATGGTCCTCGAGGCTGCCGTAGATCGCGCTCGACGGGCCAGTTCCCATCTGCTCCTGCAGACCGCTGGCTGATAGGGCGGACATGAGCGGGCCGGCGTGCGTGAGGCCGTCGATGATCTGGCCTTCGACGATGCCGAGCGATCGAAGCTGTTCGAGCAGTGCGCGCCGCTTGACCAGCAAGCCGGCTGCCTTCTGCATCGCTGCATCGGCGTCAGCGCTGAGGCAGCCGGCTTCCTCGATCAGAACCTGGGTCGATCGGCAGCGCCGGCGGTAGCTCTCCACCTTCTCCCGCTCGCCCGCTTCGCGCTGGAGCTTCAGCGCTGTCTCACGGGCGGCGGTCAGGTTGCGGCTGCTGGTGTCGAGGAGACGCGCCCGCTCCTCGACCTGGCGCAACTCGGTGATGGCGTCGGCGTCGTCGGTCGCCGCCGCATAAGCGAGTTGGCACCGGCGCTCCTCCACGGAACGGGTCTCCGTCGCGTTGTCCCGGAGGCGCTCGTCGAAGGTCGCGACGTCCCGGGCGTAGTCGGATGAATTCTTGGCGGTCATGGGGGCCTCCGGTCCAGTGGTGGGGGTTGGCCGCTTAGAGCGGCCAGCCGTTGGCGTTCTTCGGGGGCTCGTAGTGCTTTGCGTCGGCGCGCTGCAGGTTCAGGGCGTCGTCGGCGGCCATGGTGCGGACCGTGGGCGGCAACTGGATGCCGGCGAGGTACGGGGCCAAGCCGGCCGCACTGATCGCCTGCAGAAGGGGCATGCGGTCCTGGTGCCGGCCAAGCGATCGGACGGCCGGGATCTGTACCGCCAGGGCGGCCCGTGCATCCAGGGCGGTCTTCAGAGAGGCGAGCGCCGTGTCGACGGCGGCACTCTGGATGAGGAGGGAGGCGAAGTTCTCGCTGTCCGTAGGCATGGTATGTCTCCTGAGTTACGATTCATCGACGTCTGACGTGTCAGCGTCGATCGGTCTGAAAGGCTTGTTGCCCTTCCAGTCCTTCTTCTTCGACGCAGCCCATCCGAGCCTGCGCAGAATGGCGGTGATCCGGTTTCGGTCCCTGGTGTCGACGCGACTGATCGAGCTAAACCCTAAGGAGTCGGCGGCGATGTCACGGACGAGGACGCTAGATTTGCCGATCAGGTACTCGCGGACGTCATCTTCCCAGACATCGGACTCAAAGCGCGCTTCCTGCTCGGGCGCGAACAGCTCGGCTTCTTCCTCGCGGCTCGGCCACCAGGGGACGCCGTTCCGATACTGCACGACGGCCTCGGCCAGGAGCTGATCCCGATCCTGGGTCAGCGCAGCGAGATCGATGCGGCCGAGCTTCACAGGCCAGAAACGGCGCCCGCCGGTCTCATCACGCAGAAACGCGTCGCTGTTCGTCGTCCCCACCAGGATGCAGCGACGAGGCTGGATCACTTCGCGTCGGCCGTACGGAGGCCGAAAGCGCTCCTCCTGACGGGTGGTGAACGCCTTCAGCTCAGCAGCTGTCGCCTTCGACATCTGGTTGAGCTCGGCAATCTCAACGATTGTACGTCCGAGCAGGTGCTGGCTCGCATCCTTCCCCGTGAGCGATTCCGGCAAGCTGTCCGAGAAATGTCGGCCGCCGAGTACTCGAAGCGTGGTCGATTTTCCGGCCCCTTGAGCACCAATCAGAATCGGGACGTGATCAACTTTACATCCCGGTTGATACGTCCTCGCGATGAGAGAGATCAGCATCTTCGGGCCGATAGCCCTGACGTACGGGGTATCGGCTGCACCGGCGTGACTGATGAACCAGGTGTCGAGCCGCTTCACTCCATCCCATACGAGATGGTCGAGTTCGTCGCGGAACGGATCGAATGATGCTTCGTGAGCTACGAGGTCGATGCCGTCGGATATTGCGTCCTTGCCGATGCGCGGCAGACCGCAGTTCCGCTGTACGTGAATCTGAGCCAGGGAGGTGTCGGTGTCGGAAAGCGGCCGGGTGCTGAAGCCCTCGGCCTTCATTCCAGGCAGGGGACGCGTAAGCATGCATGCGCTTGCCCGCTCGTCGAAGGCGAACGCTCCTTGGAACTCAGGCGCGTTCCGCAGCGCAATCTCGGCGTTCGAGGTATTGGCGTAAGGTTGCCCCCGATCGTCCCGAGCATAAGCATCCTGCCAATCACCGGTCGATGCCGAAGGAGGCGTGCGAGCTTGGCGCCGTCCCTTCAGCGGGATCGGCTCGTTTGGCTGGCTGAAAACGGGATCATCGACCGAGGCGAGCTTGCCCATCAGCGGGCCCGATCTGGAATGGAAGCGAGGATGCGGCTGGCCGGCAGCTTGCCGCTCAGTAGACGGGCCAGATCTCGGCCGTGGTCAATGTCCTCCGCCGCGATGGGCCCCAGCGCGTCGGGCAGCCACTCACGAGCCGATGCGCGATCGAGAATGACGACGCCAACGCATGAAGCGCGCAACCAAGCCAGCGGGGTACGGTGCACGCGAAGCGCGCGGCCGCCATAGAAGCTGGCGGGATTGCGTATTTGCGCCAGGCCGAGACCGGTGGCAGCTCCGATTGCTGTTGCAACATCTGCGGGCCGATCAGGGTGCCAAAAGACGAGGTCAGCGACTGTGACGCCATCCGGCTCGAACGCCTCGATGGCAAGGTGGCGTTCACCGTCGGGGTCGATGTAGCAGCGTTCGAGCCCGCGACTGGCGCGGATCAGCCGAAGCAGGCCGGCATGCGCGAAGATCTCCGGAATGGCTTCGCGCGGGATGCCATAGTCGGCGACATGGGCGGTATAGCTGTTGTCGTAGAATTCGGTGCGGATCGCATCGAGTTCCCGATTCCGCACCCACAGCGGAGTGGACTGCGCAGAAGGCTCTACGTTACTCATCACGGGCCTCCCTGCCGACAGCTGCGGCACATCGATCGACCACGGCTCGAGCTGCCGCGCCGAGCGACACCCATGCGTCAGGCTCCGGCTTCTCGGTGGAAGCCGGCTGTTGCTTTGAAGTCGGGTGGCCAATATTGCTTCGAGCGTGATCCGCGTTACCGCGCGGTCCCGTTCCGAAGCCCGTCCGCGCTCCACTCGCGGGCGGGTTTCTTTCGTCGAGCACTATGCAGCGATCTGAACATCGCTGGTCGAGCGACGGCGGCGCTCTGCCTTCCAGGTATCAATCGCCGTCTCTTCGTAGAAAACGAGATGCCCGGCCTTAATATACTCCGGACCATCTCCGGACATCCGCCACTTTGCGAGGGTGTTTGGCCTGATACCGAGCATACCAGCAACAACAGCGCTTGGGATTAGCTTCGAAGGGCGCGGGGTATTCATCAACTTCGTCCCTCGTCATCGCCGGGCAATCGGCCTGAACGAGGAGAAATTTGCAGGAGCCTCTATCCCGCTAAAAGGTAGGTGCTATTGCGGGATTTTGGGATGGTCGCCTTCTTTACCCTGAGTTCGTGCCCGCGATACCCTGTTGCGAAGCGTCTTAGCGCGTTGCTGTATTTCGGCATTGTCGTGAGGGCGTCGTAGTATCTCATCAGTAGAGGCCGCGATGACAATTACAAGATATTCTGCCGCCTCCTTGTCATCGCGCGCAATCCCCTCTGCTTTTACGATGTCAAAAAGCTTCATAACAACATCATCTGTGTAATATTCAGGCGTATGGCTGGGCGGGCCTTTCTTGCTCAGCGCGTTCGGAAGACCAAGGGCGCGGGCTACAGGATCGTCGTAGACAACCTGGAACCCGGGGACGAATTCGCGAGCAAGCTTCTGAGAAATCAGAAACCACGTGGCCGGGCTTTTCAGATCCAAGCCCATGCTGTCCGCTATCAATTCGAACTTGCGCAACATCTCTGCCGACACGTACGGATCGGTTTCCACGATAAGCCTCCCGGCTTCGTCGTGACGAGCCATTCTGTGCTTGGCATGTATTGGCGTCCGCAGTTCCCGATCGAGACTTTTTTCGTCCCTCGCCTCATCCGACATGCGTCTTCCTCATAGCCATGATGTCGGCCGGCTCCTGGCCGGCAAGCGCCGCCGCGATCGATCCGCTGATCGAATCCGATGCATGGCGCAACGGATGATCCGCAAGGTGCGCGTATCTCGATGTCGTCTCCGGCCGCGAGTGGCCAAGTAGCCGGCCGATCACCTGCAAGCCCAGACCGGAACCGGCGCCTACGCTGGCGAAGCTGTGGCGGAGGTCGTGGATACGCACACCGCCAAGGCCCGCATGCGTCGCGATCCTAGTCCACGGCTTGTGCAAATCAGACCGCGGCTTCTCACCACCCGCCGCCTCTCCGCCCACTTCCGCCACCCGGGTGTAGCCTGGGATTACGTAGGTGCCGACGCGCGGCAAACCCGCAAGGATCACCATGGCAGGGGCGCCGAGGACGACAGGCTTCCGTCCTGTCTTTGAGTCGGCGAGGAGAAGCAATCCCCGCTGTAGATCAACCTCCGACCAGCGGAGATGCAAGATCTCACGAAGTCGGCAGCCCGTCAGAAGCAGGAGACGAAGAGCGGCAACGGCGAAAGGATCGATCACCACCTTGCGGTGCTCAGCCCTTGGTCCGCCCCTCAGCTTCTTGTCGGCGGACCAAGGCAGACCGTCTGTTTCTGCAAGCCGCAGCGTGTCTCCCAGAGAGCCAATCTCCTCCATGGACAGGTAGCGCTCGCGCCCTTCCTCCCGGTACTTCTCGATGTCGCGTACCGGATTGACGAAATCCTTCGGCAGAAGATCGGCCTTTGCTGCGTACGTGAACACGGTCCCCAGGAGCGTTAGGACGCGGTTGGCGGTTACTTGGTGATCGCGACCGATGGAACGATGCAGCTTTACGACGTCGGCGCGGGTGATGCTCTCAGCCTTCCGGCTTCCAAGCGCCGGTTCGATGTGGACCTTCACGTAGCTGTCGAAGGTCACCGCCGTCCGCGGCTTCTTCGTCGCCCGTATCTCGCCCATGTAGGCGGCAACAACCTCGCTAACGGTGCCGGCTTTCCTGCTGGTGGAGCGATCGCCGGCGGGATCTTCGCCAAGTTCGACACTGGCGAGTAGGCGGCGAGCTTCACGCCTGGCCTCTTCGGGAGAAAGCGTCGACATCGAGCCGAGCGTCAGGCGCTTCTTCGAGACGCCGCGCCCTCCGCCATCAGGGCGGTACTCGATGATCCAGGAGCGGCTACCGGAGGGCATGGCGCGCAGCCCGAAGCCCTTCAGTTCCTCGTCGAAGAAGATCGTGGGCCGGGCGATAATTGGCAGAGTTGCGAGCGTTCGGCGGTTGAGACGTACGACGGGCATTCGAGTGATCTCCGCGACCATGTCGCCACCATGTCGCCACCGCGACAGGAACGAGCAGGAATGAGGGGAGATGCAGAGGAACTAGCTAGTCAAGCGATCTCAACGGCTTAGGAATGTTCAGCAACGTTAAGGAACGTCAAAGAACGTGGATATGTTTATTTCCCAAGCTGAATGTCGTCGGTTCGATCCCGATCGCCCGCTCCATAGATTCCCCCTCGCTTTGTCCTCGGGCCTGTACAGCGGTTTTTGCTGGCATCCTGATGCCTTCCGCTCCGGCACGGTCGGCGGGGACATTCTCTCGCTCCCGTCCGCATCGGCGATTCGAAGAATCGGGGTGTTCCTCCCTCCTCCCCGGACCTCCAGCAGGGAATCGACTCCGACGGTAAGACGTCGGCCGGCTCGTCCCCCCTGGCCAAGCTGTTGAACTCGACGATGCGCGGCGCCCGAGACCTGGGCGATCGCCTCGCCGCCCCCACTCCAGCCGTAGCGGCAGCTTCACATCCGGCTCGAGTCTCGGCAGACAGGATCGATACGACGGCGCACCGGGAGTGCCCGACGGGTCGTTGGAACGACCGCGAGCGTCTCTCGTGGTCAAGCGCCATGGAGCCGGGTCTTTCTGACGTGTCCGCTCGGCGCACGCGATGGCCTGCCGGTGACGCCCCGGCGGCCGACGGTGCCCCCTCCGGATTCGCGGAAGGGGGACCGTCGGATCAGGGCTTGGCGGTCTGCGCTTTCTCGGCGTCCGCAGTGCGGGCCTCCACCGACACCATGAAATCCTCCGGCGTCTTGTCGATGAAGTCCTGGATGCTCCGCTGCAGCTTCGGTGCGTCCTGCGCGGGCGGGCAGCGGGGCTCCGGGCGCTTGTCGACGCCGGCCTGAAGCTCGGCCTCGAGCGGGCCCATCTCGTTGCGCAGGACGGCGAGCTTTTCCCCGAACGCGGCACGCTGCTTGCCCGTCGTGGGGACATCGCATTCCTTCATCGCAGCCTCGAACATGGCGCCGAGGAAGAAGGCCTTGATGCGCGCCTCCGCGGGCTGTGCCGCGACCGGTGCCGCGACGACCTTGGCCGGCGTGGCATCGCAACGGCGCAGGCTCTCGTAGGCCTCCGGGAAACCCGCAAGGTCGAAGTCCGCATCCGCCCCATCGAGCTTCAGGACCATCTTCTTGGCGGCAAGCAGATTCGGAACGATGCTGTCCGGCAAAACCGTGCTGAGAATTTGCCCATCCCCGGTCCAGGTTGTCTTGGCGATGGCAACCTTCTTGTCCAGGAGGAGGGGCACGCGGACCTTTTCGTCCTTGTCCCAGGTCCAGTGCTCGTAGACGAACGTGATGTAGGCCTGTCCGTCGGACAGGATGAAAACGAGTCCGTTCTCCGCATTGTCGTCGGCTGGATCCTTGTACGACTTGCTCATCATGCAAGTCTGCGCCTTCGCGTTTGGGGCGGACCGCTCGATGTCCCAGCCCTTGGCCTTCTCGAAGGGGATTTCACCTTTCGCGAGCGCAGGAGCCGCGACGAGTGTCAGGCAGAGGGCGAAGCCCGTGAGGGTGGAGATGCGCGTCATGGCTGTCCTTCCGGCGGCGGGATGCCCCCACGACCTGTCCGCCGGCGCGGTCGAACGAGGCGCAGAAGGCAGTGCCCGAAGACGATAGCTCTGGATGGCACAGGATTGCCACCGCGCAGTCCAAGACCATCCGACGATCATCGGAAGGTGGTAAACATGACTCATCCGTCGTCGGAGCCGACTTCTCAGACCGGCCGGTCAACGTGAGCAGATCCCTTGATTTGTTTCCCGCTTGGCGGATGATGTCGGACGGAATTTTGCTGTCCCGATCAAGACTCAAATCGCGGAATTCGAATTCTGTTCAGTATCGAGGCCGGCAACTCCGCGACCCTTGCGCCGCCGGGCGGAAGCAGCGTCGAGAGCAACCTCTCGGTTGGTGGTGAGCGGACCCGTCCACTGCCCGGCTCGGGCGACTTCGGGCCGACCCGCATCGACGACCGACGCGGCGGGCTGACGGGCCGCGCGAGGATTGCGTTGATTTCCCCGACGCATTGAACGACTGACTTGGATCAGATCTGTCGCGATCAAGGCGATCGAGGCCCTGCAGCATCGCCCTGTCGAGGAACGGAAGGACTGGTCCGTCGCGGCGGCAGCCAGGGCTCGTGCCTCGGTACTCGAGAGACAGACCGTCGCGAGGGCGATGACTGCCGGGATCACGCCTGTCGATGCGAAGACAAAACTTCGGGCCCACGGGGCTCCAGCAGATAAGGAAGGTGATCGATCCGCTTTCGTGAATGCAGAACGATGCTGCATCTTCCCCAGCCGAAACACGGCTCGAGCCGTGACTGTCGGACCGCTCTTGACTAGAACTCGATCAATCCGACGATCCGAGGTTCTGCAAGCCGCATGACCATCGTTCCCACCCTGAACTTCAATACCGATGGTCTTGATCCGGCCCATGCGTTTGCATCATGGCGGGATCTGATGGCCCCGATCATCCGGGTCGAGCAATGTGAGGGGGCCGCGCCACCGCGCGGCAATCTCTCCTGCACGATGCTCGGCGACATCCTCGCCAGCCGGATGGTCTTCACGCCGCAACGCATGATCCGAGACCGCCGCCACGCAGCGGTGACCCCCGATCACCTGACGTTCATGCTCTACGTCTCGGGAGGATTGACGGGCGAGATCGCAGGCTGCGCGGTGCTGCAGCAGCGGAACAGGGTGATGGCTGCCGACATGGGGAGAGAACTGGATGCGCGGGGCGCGCGCTCCAGCGCGATCGGGCTGACAGTCCCTCGCCGGCTCCTGGCGGAGATCGAGATCGAGCGCATCCCGATGTTCTTCGATCCGGCGCGCAATAGATTGCTGCTCGCGCGCCTGCATGCGCTGTATCGGCTTCTTCCGTCGACACGGATGGACGACATCGGGGATGTCGCGGCCGAGCTGACCGGGTTCGTGCGGCGCCTCCTCGACGGATCCTCGGCCTCGGACGTTCTCCAGGGGCGCGAACTCGACGCGGGCCTGGTGGCGATGGCCGAGCGCCTGATCGACCTGAACCTGCCCTCATCCGAGCTCTCTCCCGCTTGGCTTGCCGAACGTCTGGGAACGTCACGGACCTCGCTCTATCGCGCGTTCGAGCGGACGGGCGGGGTCATGCACCGCGTTTGGGAGAAGCGGCTGGAGGCAATTCGCACGGCGTTGGAGGACCCGCTGGAAACGCGGTCGATCACGCGCTTGGCGGGCGAATTCGGGTTCAGGACTCTCGTCCATCTGAGCCACGCCTTTCGAAGCCGCTATGGCGTGGCGCCTCGCGAATGGCGCCACGCCTATCCTGGTCGTTCGGCTCTGACGTTCGAGCGGTCCCCCGCCCAGGCGCACGACTGGTACGAACGACTCGGCCAGCGCTGATCCTTCGGCGAAGTCTGCCGGGCCACGAAGGGTGAATTCGCCGCGGCAGCATCCGTAGCTATGCCGCCTTGGTGCGCTGCTTGCCTCTGGGCTGCTCGACGTCGGTGCGATCGGCCGCCCGCCCGAGGCCGATGGACTTGGCCAGTTCAGAGCGACGCGCCGCGTATTCCGGAGCCACCATCGGATAATCGGCCGGAAGACCGTAGCGTTGCCGGTAGCTCTGCGGATCGAGCCCATGACCGGCCAGGTGCCGCTTCAGGGTCTTGTAGGTCTTGCCATCGAGGAAGCTGACGATCCCATCCGGCGTCACGGATTTGCGGATCTGCGAAGCGCTCGGCTTCTCGGGCGCGACGTCTTCGGCACCATGTGGGGCGCCGGTGACGAGGCCGGTCAGAGCGGCGTGAACGCTGCGGATCAGGTCTGGGAGATCGGTCGGCCGAACCGGGTTGTTCGACACGTAGGCACTGACGAGGTCGCCAGTGATTGCGATGAGATCGGGAGTTTCCTGAGTGGCGCCATCAGACATATCGATGATCATCTCCATCTATTTCAAGTCAAACTGGACCTTTATCACTTTCCATGAGCCATCGCTCTGGTTACGATCCGATTAATGGCCTTCGGCCGAGGCTATTGGGGCAGACATCGCCGCAACCGGTGATTTCAGCGCCGCCGAGCCACACCGCGACGGCGTCGAGCAGGCCGAAGCTGTGATCGATCCGGCTGAGCGGATACGGCCCGCTGTCCATTGGCGGATCTGATCCTCCCCCCGGTTTCACGGACACCTCCGATCCGCTCGTTCCGGGCGGGGACGGTGTTCGATGGCCAAGACGAGACGCGGGTTCACCCCCGAGTTCAAACCGAAGTCTTCCCCAGCGGCTCTTCCGCTACGCCAACGCTCCCATGGAGGCCTTCCTCCAGACCCTCAAGGTCGCGCTCGTCCGCCACCGACGATGGAGGACCCGGGAGGCGGCTCGCCGATCGCGCCGCGCCCGCATCGGCCGCGCCGTTCAGTCCTCTTCATTCAAGGCAGCCCATCTCGGGCGGTGCCGTCGAACAGTTCAACGAACAGGTCTGTTCGGCCCTGCAGTACCATTGCAGCGAACCGCGACTGATGCAGGAAGCCGCGCAGTGCTTGTGCGGCACGCCGATGGGCTCGGTGACCCGGCCGCCCGCGGGCGTGAACTTGACGGCGTTGTCGAGAAGGTTCGACACCGCCTCGAAGATCAGGCTGCGATCGCCCGCGACGGGCGGCAACCCATCCGCGACGTCCAGGACCAGGGCGACCCCCTTCTCCTCGGCCAGCGGCGCGAACAGCTCCCCCGCTTCGCTCACCACCAGGCGCAGGTCGACCGGACCGAAGCCGGACGCCACGGGGGCATCGCCGCCCTTTACTTGCGCGACCTGCCGTTCTCGGTCTCGGCGGCCATCGGCTTCATCGCCACCTTCGGCATCGCCATCCTCAACGGCGTGGTGCTGACGAGCTACATCCGCGACCTGGAGCGCCTCGGCCTCGATCCGCGCGAGGCGGCGACCCGGGCCGCCGAGATGCGCCTGCGGCCGGTGCTGATGACCGCCCTCGTGGCGACCCTCGGCTTCCTGCCGATGGCGCTCTCGACCAGTGCCGGCGCCGAGGTGGAGCGCCCCCTGGCCACGGTGGTGATCGGTGGACTCGTCACCGCGACGCTCCTGACACTGGTGGTCCTGCCGACGCTCTATCCCCACCTGGCGCATCTCCGGCTGCCCTGCCGCCGCCGCCGGGCCCCCGAACCCGTCACGCCCGCCCGGCGCGACCGGCCGCCGCGCATCGATCTCTAGGATGCGCGCCCGCCGTCGCTCCCCGGCGAGGCCGCCCTGCACCGAGCCTCCGGTCATGAGCGCGATCTCACGCGCCGCGTCGGCCGGGATGATCCGGAGCTGCACGGGGCACTGTCGAAACGGCCCGCGCAGCGGATGATTGTGCGGTGGTCGCGCGTCTATTGGGAACCTCCTGAAGCTTGGGAGTCGTCAACTTCACCCGCCCGGAGCAATTCGGGCGGGATTTTCGCGCCTGTTGCTGGATTGTTGCTGCGAATCGATTGCGGGTCGTGTGAGATCGACGTGTTGAGGTCGACGCCCGATCAACCGTTAGGTCTCACGCCCATGCCCGCCCGGCTTCGGCCGCGGCGGGTTTCTTCGTTCACCGACGGTCTTTGCTTCGCTCCGGCGGACCGGCATCCGGCCGATCCGCCGCCGGGGCGCGGGTTCCGAGGGCCTCTCGCGCGCGGTCTCGCGCGCGGAAGGCACGCGGAGGCTTGCGCGGGATCGGCCTCGGACGTCAGGGTGGCGCGGGTGGATGTCGGCTTCGATCCGCCGAACGTGGTGATCCGGGACGGGCCCTGTGCTGAAGGCGGTTGATTGGAGTTCGCGCGGGCTCCTGTACCTGGTGGTGGCCGCGGCGCCCCTGCCGTTCGGCGCGATCGAGCCGCTCTGGACCGGCCTGTTCCTGATCCCGGCCGCGCTCAGCTGCCTGAGCGCCCCGTGGGGCCGGACCCTGCCGCCCCTCCGGCGGCCGGCGGCCTGGATCGTGCTGTCGCTCCTGGTCGTCCTCGCCGTCACGCTTCTCCAGTTCCTGCCCGACCCGTGGTTCATCGCGCCGGACCCGATCTGGGCCGCCGTCGCCCCGCAGATCGACCGGACGCTGCCGCCGCGCGCCTCGGGCATCGCGACCCTGCCGTGGGACACCCTCGGCCCGTCCCTCCTGTTCGCCCTGACGGCGCTGCGGGCCCTGCCGATCGGGCTGGATCGCGAGGCCGCCACGCGGCTCTTCCAGGTGATCGCCTGGTCCGGGCTTCTCTACGCCGGGATCGGCATCGTCCAGCTGGAGCTCGAGCCGGATCGCGTGCTCTGGGCCGCGAAGACGGCCTATGTCGGAAACCTGACGGGCCCCTTCGTCAACCGGAACACGGCCGCGACGTATTTCGGCAGCGTCGCGGTCCTCTGGCTCATCCTGGCGCTCCGGGCCTGGTCCGGCTCGACGCGGCTGCGCCGCCGCCTCTGGCGGGCGACCACCATCGCCGGATGTCTCGCCTGCTTCGCGGCCGTGACGCTCACCGGTTCCCGCGCCGGCCTCGTGCTGACGGCGGCGGCCCTGGCGCTGACCCTGATCCTCCTCCTGCCCACCTACGTCACGGTCTGGCGCTATCGGAAGCGGATCGCGCTGGGTGCGGTCGTCGCCGGCCTCGTCCTGATCGAGACCTGGGGCGGCCAGGTCGGTCAGCGCGTCCAGAGCCACGGCTTCGCCGATCCAAGCCGCCTGGAGATGTATCGGATCGCCCTGGCGATGGTGGCGGATCGCCCCTGGCTCGGCCACGGGGCCGGCTCCTTCGAGGCGGCCTTTCCGCCCTATCGCGGCGAGGCCCTGGGGATGTTCGGCGTCTGGGACATCGCCCACAGCACGCCCCTGGAGATCGCCGTCGAGTGGGGCTTGGTCGTCCTGGCCGTCCTCTGCGCGCTCTGGGGGGCGGCGATCGTCTCCCTCTGGCGCGTCTGCCGCAACAGAGGCCGGGGGCGGGACCGGTCGGTCGTGGTCGCGGCGCTCAGCGTCGGGGGGCTCGGCACCCTGCATTCGATGGTCGATTTCTCCCTGCAGATCCCGGGCTACGCCGTGGTGTTCGCCGCCATCGTGGGCTGCGGGCTCGGACGATCCCGGCGCCTGAGCGTCGACAGGCCGGCGCCCGGTCAGCCGCCGGTCCCGGCGCGGGTCGGCGCCGGGGCGGCCTCGGCCGCGCCGGCCTGAGGGCCGCCGCTCCGGACGGCCCGGGCGCGGAGAGCCCCGCCACGGGAGAAGGCCCGGGGCGGAGGCCGCCGCGAGGCCGGGAGACGCTGGGGAGACGCTTGGAGGCGAGTCGCCTGGAGGAGGCGAGAAGCCCGGGCCCGCGGCCGGTCAGGGGGATCGATCCCGATCCCTGCTCCAGCCCCATTCGCGGATGGGCGCCGAGGTGCCGAGCCGTTCGCCCCGTCGCGGCGGCTCGCCGCCGGCACCGGCGCCACCGGCCCGGGGGGCGTTCGCATTGCCGCGCACGATGTCGCCCTGCACGATCGCGTGTCCGGAGGCGACGGCCAGGATCAGCTGTGTCGCGTAGGCGCGCGGTCCGCTTCCCTTCAGCGACATCCCGGGTCCCCCCGGGCGGAGCTTGCTGCCGATGAGGCCCCAGGGCGGCGGCGCGGTGATCCGGCGAATCCCGAGCCCCCGATCGATCAGGGCCGCCGCCGCCTCGACCTGTCCGTCGAGGAGGAGCATCCCCGGCCGGGTGATCCGAAACGCGTAATTGCCGTCGTCGTCCACTTCCACCAGGGAGGCCAGCTTCAGGGACAGGGCCTGGCAGGCGATGTCGACGTGCTCACGGGTGAACTCGGCCTCGAGGCTGAGGGGCTGCAGCGCCAGTCCGGACGTCCGGCAGGAGACCCGTTCGAGGAACAGGCGGCGTTTCGATGGCTGAGACATGTCCCTCGATGAACCGATCGCGCAGGCCGGGCCGATCACGGCCGCCAGCATGGCGCCCGGAACGTTAGAGAGTGGTTGCACCCCGACCGGAAATGCGGCGGTGCGGGCGGCGCCCCGGCGGGCCCTCCGTTCGCACCCGGGGGGGAGAAGACCCGACGCGGCGCGAGACCCTGGCTCGGCGCAAGATCCCGGCCCGGCGCGAGAGCCGATGGTGCCGTCCCTCGGGCCGACGCTCTTCGGCTCAACGCTCCTCGAATGCGACGCCGACCTCGGCCGGACTCCGCCAGGCGACCCGCGCGGGAATGTGCTCGGCGCCGATCTGCAGCGTGAAGCGGTCGGGGATGCCCAGGACGCTCACGACCTTCAGCCGCGCCCCGCCCTCCGAGCGATCGAGGAGGGCGCAGCTCACGGAACCGGAAAAATCGATCAGGATGCGCGCGCTTCCGAACTGCGCTGCGCGCTCGTGCGATCGCCTGTCCTGCATCGTCCGATCCTTCCTCGGCGATCCGCCCTTCCACGCGCATCGTTTCGCCCGGGACGCGTTAAGATTGGGTAGTGCGCCGTCGCCCGGGGGACGACGGCGCAAGGATGCCCGCGCAGACCGCCGCGACATCGAGCGACGGATCGCCATCGCTGTCCCGAAGGGGCGATCGATCCCTTGCTGTTCGCCGATACCGCCCTCTGTGTAGGGACAGGATCGCCCGGGAGGCCGACATGACGAAGCTGTTCATCGCCAAGATCCGGTCCGCGGGCGGGACGAAGCCGCTGGTGACCGTGCGGGCCGCGGCGGAGGGCGAAGCCCGGCTGTTCCTCGAGGCGGCCTATCCGGAGGACGAGATCCTGGAGGTCGCGGAGCCGAGCGGCTGGGCCAGCGACGCCGATACCGGCAGTGCGCCGGGCGATGTCCGCGAGCATCCCGGCGTCGCGTGGCAGGCTCCGTCGAGCCACGCGGGATAAGGGCCGGGCGCGCCGCGCCGGCCCCGAAGGCTTACCGGCCCCGAAGGCTTACCGGCCCCGAAGGCTTACCGGCCCCGAAGGCTTACCGGCCCCGAAGGCTTGCCGGCCCCGAAGGCTTACCGGCCCCGAAGGCTTACCGGCCCCGAAGGCTTGCCGGCCCCGAAGGCTTACCGGCCCCGAAGGCTTGCCGGCCCCGAAGGCTTGCCGGCCCCGAAGGCTTGCCGGCCCCGAAGGCTTGCCGGTGTGGTGGAGGCTTGCCAGCCCGGCGACCGGCGGGTTTCTAGGCGCCCATGCCGATTCGCCGCGAAGACCGCGCCTTCTACCCGATCGACTGGCCCGAACTTTCGGCGGTGATCCGCTTCCGGCGGGCGCGGGGGCGGTGCGAGGGCTGCGGGCGCCCGCATCGCCGGATCGTCTGTCATCTCGGCGACGGGCGCTGGTGGGACGGGGACGCGGACACCTGGCGCGACGGCGCCGGCCGGCGCATCGCCGTCGCCCTCGGGACCGACGACCTGCTCGGCACGGTACGCACCACCCGGGTCGTCCTGGCCACGGCGCACCGCGACCACGACACGGCCAACAATGCCGGCCGGAATCTCGCCGCCTTCTGCCAGCGCTGCCACCTGATCCACGATCGCCCGGAGCATCGCCGCAGGCGCTGGCGCACGCTCTTCCGCCGCAAGGCGATGGGGGACCTGTTCCACGGGCCCTATCCGGGCGCGTGAGTCCAAGATGGAATGCGTGAGCCCGGGACGGACGCGCCGGGCGCGCCCGCGCGACGCCGCCTCACGGAGCGACCGGAGGCACCGCGCGGCCGTCGGTCGGGGGCGGCGGTCCGCTATCCTAGGCGGAGGGACCCGGCATGCCCCGGAGCACGGCTTCGTGCAGGAGGCGGAGCCAGTGAATCGCCTCCCTGGCCTTGGCCTCGGCGATCTCCGCCCGTCGCTCGGCATCGGCGACGAGGGTCCGGCTGGCATTGTTCGCGTCGACGATCGCCTCGATGTTGGCCAGCGTGATCGACCAATCGAACTCGTCGGCTTCCGTCCGGGCGGCGGGATCGCTGCGCCGCGACAGGGTCCCGGTGAAGTTTTCCGGAATCAGGCGGTTCAGATCGTCGCTCGCATGCGGAAACGAGGTGTTGAAGATGTTCCGGATACGGTCCGCCTCCTGATCGATCGAATCGACGGGAACAGGTTTCTGGGCGGGTTCCATCACGCATGCACCTTGGTCTGACGCGGCTAGTCTGCTTTCATTGAAGCGAAATCTCGTAAAGATCGGATTAAAGTCAGTGGCTCCGGCGCGGTCCCGGCGAAGAGCACCCGTGACGCTTCACCCCCGCGAGCCGGCGATGGCGGTGCGGGGCAGGGCGGTGCTGCCGGTGCGGGCGACGCGAGACGGTCCTGCCCGCTGCCGGCGGCCGAGGGAACGGACCGGTCCCGCCCGCCCGTGGCGAGGCCCTGGACCGGCTCTCCAGAATTTCCCACGGCGGGTCTGCGGGATAATGCCGACCGAGGTCGCATCGGCTTGATGTCGCCGGGCCCGTTCACTATCGAGAGCGTCATGGTTGGGGCACGCCGCTGAATGATGAGCTCCGGTGCTGGCCTCGCCGCCGTCATCCGCTGCCTCTGCGTGGCGGCGATCGTCGGCGCCGTCCTTCAGCTTCGTGCCGTCGCCCTCGCGCCCGACAACGGCGCCTCGACGGCGATGTCGATCCTGCGGGGGCACCATTTCGACATCGAGACCCTGAGGGCGCAGGCCAACCGGCGCGACAAGGCGTCCCCCGTCTGCGCGGGGCGCCGGATGCGCCACTGGCTGGTCGTCCGCTCGCAACTGGCCGGCGCGCTGATGCAGCGCGCCGACATCACCGGCATCGACGTCGAGCTGTGGGAACTCGACCGGCGCAGCCGGAACCTGCTGGCCTGCTATCCCCGCGACGGACTCGGCTGGCTGACCCTGGCCTGGATCGAGATGAACAGCACCGGCGTGACCGAGGCCACCTTCCAGAAGCTGCGCAACTCCTACGCTTTCGCGCCCCGGGAAGGCTGGATCGCGGCACAGCGCAACCGCCTCGTCCTCCAGCGCTATGGATCGATGCCGCCCGACCTTCGCGACCGCGCTGTCGCCGAATTCGTCGAACTCCTCGAGGGCCGCTTCGTCGACGAATCCGTGGCCACGTTCCTGTCGCTGAAGCCGGCCCTGCAGACGCTGCTCATCGCCCGGTCGGCCGGCGTGTCCGTGCTCTGGCAGACCAAGTTCCAGCAGGCCTTGAGGCGGCTCGGCGTCGAAATCCGCATGCCGGGTGTCGCGGTCAAGCCCGACCGGCCCTGGCTCTGAGCGCCGCGGCGCGGTGATCGACGCCTCGGCGGGGGCTGGGCCGCCGATCGGATGCGCTAGCGCGCGTAGCCGAGCGCCACGCGGCGGGCGGAGGCCGGCACGTCGAGCCAGGTGTCCGGGTTCCCGGCGGCCTGGATCTTGGTCCAGTGATAGTCCGTCTGCGTCCAGGGCCGGATGTCCGGGTGGAGGTTGTCGAGGACGAGGTCGGCGGAGGCGTGCCGGACGACGAGGACGAGGTGGCCGACGCCCTCGGGCGTGACCACGACCGCCAGCGACAGGGCCCCGATCGGCCAGCCGCGCGCGAGGAGTTCGTGCCGCTTCTGGAGCGCGTAGGTGTTGCAGTTTCCCTGGCGGGCCGTCAGGGACCAGGCCCCGGCCTCCGAGAGACCGGCCTTGGGGGCGATCCGCTGATTCACGGCCTCGTTGACGGAGGCCAGCTCCTTCAGCCGCGCCGGCGTGAGGTCGAGGGGCTGGTCCTGTCCGTCCGGCGTGCAGTCCCGGGGCGCCCGCTGGCAGAACCGCAGGTAGGCGAAGGGCGCGAAGGCCGGCCGTCCGGCGAGGATCGAACCCGCCGGCCTCGGCTGATCCCTCGCGTCGTCCGGCCTCTCCGGCCGGGCGGCGGCGTCGCCGATGCCGAAGATCCAGAGACCGACGAGCATCAGAGCCGCGGACAGCCCGCCCGCCGGCTTCGATCGAAGCGAAGATCCACGCCGTGCCAAACCCAATCTCCACCGAGGCGGACGGGCACGGTGGAGCGACGACCGGTCCCCCCTCCATGCGAGAGGGAAGCCTAGGTCCGGACCCTTAAGAATTTTCGGCCGCCGACGGCCGCGACGCCCGAACCGTCCAACAGGGTTACGATCGAGGAAACGCCGGGATCGGGCGGCGGCCGGCGCGCGACACCGGGGAGGGTCGTTTACGTCACCCGGCGTTCAGGCCGCTCCGTCCGGCGGGTCGGCCTCGGCCAGGACGAAGTCCACGCCCCGCGCCACGACCGCCGGATCGTAGGCGTGCGGACCGTCGTATTCCACGGATGTGACGTCGTAGCCGGCCTCCCGCAATCGCGTGACGTGGACACGTGCACTACGGTCGACCGGGATCTGTTCGTCGCGCGTCCCATGCGACAGGAAGATGCGCGGCGCGCCCGATTGGAGGTGGACGGAAAGGAAGCCGGCGGAGGAAACCAGGAGGTGGGTGACCACGTGCCCGTTGGCGAGGCCGAGGGAGAGCGTGTAGCTGCCGCCGTCGGAATGGCCCGCGAAGACCAGATGTGTCGGATCCAAAAGGTAGCGACTGCTGACCTCGGCCAGCGCCTCGTCGACCCGCTCGCGGTCAGGGCCGTGGCCGCCGATCACGAGGTCCCAGGTGGGAAACACCGACTGGGGCGCCAGCAGCAGGAACCCCCGGGCCTGGGCATGTGCCTCCAGCATCGGCAGAATTTTCTCCGCGCTGCCGCCTCCGCCGTGAAACAGCACGACGAGGGGAGTCGGCCGGCGCGGGTCGATCCCCTCCGGCACCACGAGGATCGCATCGCGTTCGGCGCACAGGCCGAGGCCGTGGCGGCCCGGGGGCAGGGGGGCCTTCGTGGGGAGGCGGTGCGCGAAGGCGAGCCGGCCGGCGAGGCGGGGATCGATCATGCGGGGAACCTGCGTCTCGGGAGCATCGGTGGGCGCCGTCAGCCGGTCTTGTCCGCCGGGAGCGGCTTGATCTTCAACTGGTCGATGAGCCAGCGCCATCCGCCATCCGCCTGACGCCGCGCGGTCTCGGCGGAGATCGTCCCGTTCGGCAGCCGCGCGAAAGTCATGGCGAGATCGCCATTTCTGATCGCCGGAAGGGTCTCGGCGGCGGGGAAATCGGACTTGCGAGCCAGGAGGTCGGCATAGAACTGCCGGATCTCGGCGTGACCGGTGGCCACGACCTTGCCGGCGGCCAGCACCGCCTCGCTCTCGTAGAGGGCGACGAGACCGTCCACGTCGCCCGCATTGGCGCGTTCGTTGAAGAGACGGGCAAGGTCTTCAGGCTCGTGGGCAAGGGGTGCGCTGTCGCTGGACGCGGGGGGCGATGTCGTCATGGCGAATCCTTCCTGGAAGACGCTGGGAGGTTCAGATCAGAAGCGTGCCGGCGCCGTCGCGTACCGAGACCGACACGGGGATGCCGGTCTGAACGCTCTCGGAGACGGTGCAGAAGCGCTGGAACTGCTCCAGCACCCGATCGATGCGTGGCACGGCATCGGCGGTCACCCCGAGGCTGATCGAGACCGCGATACCGGTGATGCGCAGACGGTTCTCGGCGTTGCGGGTGACCTCGCAATGCGCCTCGGCCCGGATGCCGTTGGCCTCCTGCTTGTATTTGCCGAGGGCGAAGACGAGGCTGGCGCAGAGGCAATTCGTGACCGACGAGACGAGAAGCTGTTCGGGAAACGGGCCGTCGCCGTTGCCGATGGGAACGGCCTCGTCGACCACCAAGTGGGGCAGGATTCCACCGAAATCGATCGCGAACGTGTAGCCCTCGATCTGGGTGATCGTGATGCTCGGGCCTGGACCCATGGCGGCTCTCCCCTGCCGGTTCTCATTGCCCGCGACGTACCGGTTTGGTTCGAGAACGCCGTCGGCGCGGCTCGGGCTCCGACGACCGGTTGACGAGGCCCCCGCGATTTGACACCTTGTCCTTGTTGGCATACCAAATACCAACGATTGAGACACTGAAAAAATCAAGTCCTCGCAACGCTACCGGACGGCTTCACGCCCGACGGATCAGGAGAGGAGTGTTCCATGCCGATGGATGAGTGCCGTCCCGCCCGAGAATCGAGCCCGCAGCGTCGGTGAGGCGCAAGGCGGAGACGGCATCCGCAGCCTGGACAGGGGGGATGGGGGTCAGCGCATGACGAGCCCGATCGATTTTGCCGCGCTGGTGGCGGCGGCCGGCGATGCCGTCGTGGTGTCGGACCCGAGTGGTGCGATCACTGTCTGGAATCCTGCTGCGACGCGGATTTTCGGCTACGCGGCTGAGGAGGCGATCGGTCAGCCTCTCGATCTCATCACGCCGGAGCGACAGCGCCGGCGCCACTGGGAGGGCTACGCCAAGACCATGCAGACGGGGGTGACCAAGTACGGCGCCGACGTCCTGCGCGTACCGGCCATACACAAGGATGGTCACACGCTCTCCATCGCCTTCACCGTCGGGCTGATTCACGGGCCCGACAATGCCGTCACGGGCATCGCCGCGATCATCCGCGACGAAACCCAGCGCTGGAACGACGAGCGCGAATTGCGCCGCCGCCTCGCAGACCTCGAATCCCGCGTCGCCTGAAGGGGACGCGCGACATAACGCCGGGACCGCTCACGACGGGAGCCCGGCCAACCCAGAACCCGGATCGACCGGGCATGCTTCGAACTCCGACAAACGTCTAAGCCAACAGGGAGAACGCCACGATGAGCAAGCCGCTCGAGGGTATCAAGATCATCGATTTCACCCACGTCCAGGCGGGCCCGGCCTGCACGCAGCTCTTGGCTTGGTTCGGCGCCGACGTGATCAAGGTGGAGCGCCCCGGGGCCGGCGACGTGACCCGTACGCAGCTTCGCCACGTCGAGGATGCTGATGCGCTCTACTTCACGATGCTGAACTCCAACAAGCGCTCTCTGACGCTCGACACCAAGACCCCTGAGGGTAAGGAAGTCCTCGAGAACCTGATCAAGCAGTCCGACGTCATGGTCGAGAACTTCGGCCCCGGTGCCCTCGATCGCATGGGCTTTTCCTGGTCGCGCATCCAGGAGCTCAACCCGGGCATGATCCTCGCCTCGGTGAAGGGCTTCTCGGACGGCCACCACTACGAGGACCTGAAGGTCTACGAGAACGTGGCGCAATGCGCCGGCGGTGCGGCCTCCACGACCGGTTTCTGGGACGGCCCGCCCACCGTCAGCGCCGCCGCCCTCGGGGACTCGAACACGGGCATGCACCTCGCCATCGGCATCCTCACCGCGCTTCACCAGAAGAACAAGACCGGCAAGGGCCAGAAGGTCGCCGTCTCGATGCAGGATTCGGTGCTCAACCTCTGCCGGGTGAAGCTGCGCGACCAGCAACGCCTCGACGCCCTCGGCTATCTCGAGGAGTATCCGCAATACCCGCATGGCGAGTTCTCGGACGTGGTGCCGCGTGGCGGCAATGCGGGCGGCGGCGGCCAGCCGGGCTGGGTGCTGAAGTGCAAGGGCTGGGAGACCGACCCGAACGCCTACATCTACTTCACGATCCAGGGCCATGCCTGGGCCCCGATCTGCAAGGCGATCGGCAAGCCGGAATGGGAGAACGACCCGGCCTACAACACGGCCCGCGCCCGCCAGGACAAGATCATGGACATCTTCGGCACGATCGAGGCCTGGCTCGCCGACAAGACCAAGTTCGAGGCCGTCGACATCCTGCGCAAGTTCGACATCCCGTGCTCGCCGGTGCTGTCGATGAAGGAGATCGCCAACGATCCGTCGCTGCGCGCCAGCGGCACCGTGGTCGAGGTGCCCCATCCGAAGCTCGGCTCATACCTGACCGTCGGAAGCCCGATCAAATTCTCCGACATGCAGGTCGAGGTGAAGGCTTCGCCGTTGCTTGGCGAGCACACCGACGAGGTCCTGCTCGACCTCGGCTACACCCAGCAGCAGATCGAGCAACTCCACCAAGCCCGCGCCGTCTGAGGCAGCGTGAGGCGGCAGCCGCCCCCTGGGGGGCTGCGAACGAACTGTTAGACGGCGCGTCGAAAGGTGCGCCGTCTCTTTTCGTTTGGGGCGTGGAACTTCGGTGTATCCGCCGGCGAGGTCGATCCTCTGCCGAAAGCTACGATCGCTCCAGGCCGGAGGGCTGGGGCTACGTCCTGAAGCCGACGTCGCACGCTCCTAAGATCGTGGCGAACGATCAGCCTGTGAAATGGCGCCACCGGAAGCATGTCGAAGCGATCGACGGCACTGCACGTGACGACCACACCGTGATCGTGAACCGAAGGTCCTGCGCTCAGACGCAAATCATGACGTCGAGGTGCCGATCCCGCTCCTCAAGGATCAGCATGTCCGCATCGGTGGACGCCACAAGGAAGTTCCAGCCTTCCTTCGACGCGCAGCGATGCCCGGGCGCGACCGCTGTACCCACCAATCGTCCTTGTGCCGAAGCGCGTGGAATTCATCTCGCGCACGCGGAATGCCCACCACATGAGCGGTCGCGGTCCCTCGGTGCTGGGAGGCCATGTTTGGACCGCTGTCACCGCGACCGGTAGGGGGGAGCGACTGGACATCATAGAAGTCTCAATCGGATACCGGCCGGAAAACGGTCGTAGGAGACGGTGATGAAAGACCGTGCCTCTGACGGTCACGACCCAGACGTTAGCTCGTATGGCTACATCTCACGTAAAGTGCTGTCGCGCCCTTCGGGGCATGTGCTGCGATCAGCGGATTTCTTGCCCAGAGGTGATCTGAATGGGCATCAAAGATAGCCTTCCGTGCTCATCCGCGTGCAATCGAGGCCCGAACCATACGGCAAGCCGTGTCATCGACGGGGGAACGAGGCGCGGTGTCGGTGTCTATCGCAGCGGGAAGGTCCCCCAGCGCTTCGTAGGGAAGCCAACCGCTGAAGGGCTCGAGGGCATCCGGCTCGGCTGGGCGGTACCAGCGCCAGACCTGGCGAGCTGCGCTCGGCGCGTACCAGCGACCGGGTCGGCCCTCGGCCAGAATCGGCCCGAGGGTCAGGTGATTGAGCCAGACCCGCGCGACGGATTGCGGAGCCGTACTCATCGGGCGCCAGATCGGGGGCATCGGAGATCTCCGGGGCGATCGGGTGGAATTGAAACGGGCGCGGGGGCCAGGACTTGGTGTCCGGCCCCCGCGGGTCATCCTGGCTGGTTGGGTCAGGCCGTCAGGCCGTGATGATGCGCGGGGCCGGCTTGGCCTCGTCGGAGACGGCGAGAGCCTGCGCGACGACGCGTTTGCGCCAGGGCTTCAGCACCGCGATGGCCAGGAGCGAGGCGAGGATGTTCGCGCCGGCGGCTACCAGGAACACCCCATCCCAGCTGTTGGTCGCCTGCTGCAGGTAATTCGCCACCGGGACCAGGAGCGCGGCGGTGCCCTTCGCCGTGTAGAGCAGGCCCGCATTGGTCGCAGCGAACTTGGTGCCGAACGTATCCGTGCAGGTCGAAGGGAAGAGAGAGTAAATCTCGCCCCACGCGAAGAAGACGAAGCCCGAGAGCAGCACAAACCACAGCGGATCATGGCCCCAGAGGTAAAGCATGTAGATACCGAAGCCTTCCATGGCGAAGGCGACGAACATGGTGTTCTCGCGACCGATCTTGTCCGAGACCCAGCCGAAGAACGGACGAGTGAGGCCGTTGAGGACGCGATCGATGGTGGCCGCGAAGGTGATGGCGACCATGGTGATGCCCATGATGGTCACCGGCACCTTGTCGACGCCGATATCGGCAGCGATCGGCTTCAAGTTGGCAGTGATCATCAGGCCGCCGGCGCCGACGATGACGAACATGAAGTACATCAGCCAGAAGATCGGTTGACGGGCGACTTCACCAGGGGTGTAGTTGCGCCGGGTCTGGATTACATTGGCATTGACGGTGGCGTCCGGGACCTGCCCCTTCTTCGGTGAGGTAAAGAAGAACGCCAGCACGGCGACAACGAGACCCTGGCCGATGCCGAAATTGAAGAACGCGGCCTGGAAGCCGTGATCGGCGATCATCCACTGGATCGGCGCGACGGTGAGGGCCGAGCCAGCGCCGAAGCCCGCGGCGATGATGCCGGCAGCCAGACCGCGCTTGTCCGGAAACCACTTCAGGGCGCTGCCGACACACGTGCCGTAGACCGCGCCTGCGCCAATGCCGGCGATGACTTGGCCAAGATAGAACATATTCAGAGTGCTTGCGTAGGAATTGATCACCCAGCCGATGCCGCAGAGTACGCCGCCGAACAGCACCACGACCCGCGGGCCGTATTTGTCGACGAACCAACCCTCAACCGGCACCAGCCAAGTCTCGAACAATACGAATAGTGTGAAGGCCCATTGAATCGCGGCGCGATCGAAACCAAACTTCTTCTGAATGTCGGGGACGAAAAACGTCCAGCCGTATTGCAGGTTGGCAATCATCACCATGCAGATGACGCCGATGACGAGCTGTCCCCATCGATAACTGTCGGATACGCGCTCGGTTGTGGTGTCCGCCCTCGACATAGCTTTTCCTCCGGTAGGCTCTTGCTGGAACGAGATGCACGATCGGCTCTGCGTCCGATTCCGCACTAAGGGGCCGTTGACCGCCGGACTTATCGCCGGCTTGGTATGTGGAATACCAGCCTCTCTCGCGTCGAACTGATCGTCAAGGGCCGGTTTTCAAGAAATCTATTCTGCAGTGCAGCGTATTAGGCGGATGCCAGCGATATTTCCTAGGCAGATAGTCCCCCGTCAGGCACCCCAGGCGCACGTTCAGTCGAGTTATGGGATCGATCAAAGCTCTGAGCATAATAAACAATGGCCCTCTATCATACCTCAGCGTGTTTCCTGCTCGCGCAGCGTTTCCGCCAGACGCCGACGTTGTCTCGGCGCGGATTCGAGCTTGTTCAAAGTGTGTTAGGCAGCGTTGACCCCTTGCGTCCTGATGGATAATGCAAATTTGGCAGCGCTTGTGCCGTGTCGGCCATCCTGCACGACGAAAGCAGATAATCGCCGTGGTTGCAGTTCCGGCCGAGTAACTAGGGAGTATCTTGCTGCACCGCAACATAAATCCAAATCAAATCAGTGGTTTTGTTGGGTTGCCTGAGGATTTCGTGCCAAGCGTCCGCGGCAGACCGGGACGACAATCCGGCGGATCTGTTTCACATATTTGCACGATAATTCAGAATGCGCATTGACTCCTGAAATTCTGTATACCAATGCTCTTCAACGAAGATGTCACAAGGTGGAGGAGTGGCGCTATGAGCGCGAGCCTGAAGCCTGGCAATGAAGCCTCTCGCGTGCGCTACATCCGTATGAACCGTTCAGTGCGCGAGGCGATGCGCGTTCTCTCTGCGGCGGATGTCGATGCTTTGATCGTCGTCGATGGAGCCTGCGACGAGACTGGTTCACTTATCGGAATACTCACGGAGAGAGAGATTTTCCGTGCCATGACGGATGGCGGCTTGGAGATCCTCGATAGCCTCGTGTGGATGCTGACCACGCCGGAATTCGTGACGGCTGATGTCCGAACCCCGCCAGCGGACCGATTGCAGTTGTTTTGCGAGCACAAGACCAACCACATCGCGATCATGGATGGGCTCAGTTTACACTCAATTCAGAGTATTTGGGATTGTCTCGCGGAGGCTCCACACGCATCGGCTGCCTGATGAAGAATTTCTTCCAGGGATTTGTGCCGTCGGTCTTGGAAAATTTTGCTATCTACTGTACTGCATCGAGCTCTCCGATAGCAAAACGTGCACATGTTAGTCGTAGAACCTATTGGGTTGCACTGCCTTGGCGCGGAAGGCATTTGAAACGAGGTTCTTGCTGCCCTTGATGTTGAGCGAGGCAAGGCTGGCTCAAACGAGCCTGCGCCCATCCCCGCTCGTAGCAATGGCAGGGTGCCACCCGTGGTGACGGAGTTGAAGGAGTGAATCCCATGCGTTTCCTGGCAATCCTCGACTGCCCAGTGATCTTCAGCGGCGAGAATAGCTACGGGATGACCAGCATCGACGTGTGCCCATCGACGGGGATTACGAGCGGGCTGATCAGCCGTCATGTGAAGGTGGTCGATGGCCGCCTGATCGCCGTCTGCATCTGGACCAGTGAGTTCTGCTGTCGCAAGTACTTCGATGCGGCTTGGTACCAGAAGGCGGCTGATCTTTGGGGCGACCAGTATCAGCTTCGCCTCGAGACGATCGAGGAACCTCAGGTCGCCTGAGCGAAGGCGTCCGGCCGGCATCCGGAAGAGGGTTTTTTCGGTCCGTTCAATGCGGAGTGCTTCGGCATGACTGGCCGTGCCCTGGCAGATCTTCGACAGGCCGCCGATGCGGACGGCTATGGGGCCTGGAATCCTGGCATCGAGTCGAGTCTGCCGCGCGCGGTCCTGCCCCTCGCCACAGTCTTCCGCGCCGAGAACGTCGAAACTACCCTCGCTGACGCCTATGAGATGAGCGATGTCAGCGGCCTACCGCTGACCCAAGTCGTCCGTTTCCGGCCTGATCGGCTGGTAATCCATGAGGTTCTGATCCGCGTGATGGCGGATCTCTCCGTGCCCATGGGACAGACCTACGGCGATCTCGGCGTGAACTTTCGCGCGATCGTCTCCACTATCCTTAGCGAGGGCATCGCCGACCATGCCCGAGAGATCACCGCTCGCCACGCGGAGATATGCGCCACCGCCGCCGCGCTCCTCGACGGTGAGATTGCTGCAATGTTGGCTGAGCGGCGCTCGTGCGCCGAGGTACCGAAGCGGGCGTCTTGGCTTCGTCTCTGGCCTATGTGCAACCCGCTGACGGACCGTCGGGCTTTCGAGCATTCGGATCCCATCCGCCGGGCGGAGCGGCATCTCGAGGACTGGCAGGCTCGAGCTGTCGCGGCCGACGATACTCTCGGCATGGCAGCCTGCGCAGCACTTCGCCGCGTCGTCACAAGTCTGGTCGGCCGGCGCGGTTTCCTCATTCGCGACAAGGTACTTCTCGGCAGGCTCGCCGGCATCCTCGTGTCGAATGGTTACGGCAGCGTCGCACTCGGCGAGATGATCGATCCGTGGATTCAGGCGGTGGTGGTGCGGCACGGCTACGCCCGGCTCAAGCCGCAGGCCGCCCCGGTGATCCTCAACGTCAAGGGCTCATCCGCCTCGGGCAAAAGTACGATTCGCCCCTATCAGCGTGCGCTGGTCGAGGCTGTGGGACTCAACTGGTCGGACTTCGCGCTCATTACGCCCGATGTCTGGCGCAAATTCCTACTCGACTACGACAGCCTTGGACCTGAGCGGCGCTATGCCGGGCCGCTGACTGGCCACGAAGTCGAGATCGTCGACAGCAAGCTCGACGGCTACATGGCGCGCAAGGCTGATGCCGGGCGGACATCTCATCTTCTGATCGACCGGTTCCGTTTCGACAGCTTCGCGATCAATCCCGGCACCGAAATGGGGAGCCAACTTCTCACCCGCTTCGGGCGTAAGGTCTACATGCAGTTCATGATCACGCCGCCCGACGCCACAGTGGAGCGCGCCTGGAGGCGCGGCGAACAGTTCGGCCGCTACAAGGCGGTCGAAGACCTGCTGGCGCATAACGTCGAGGCTTATACGGGTATGCCGCGGCTGTTCTTCACCTGGGTTCTGAGGCCCGACAAAGAGGTCCATTTTGAATTCCTGGACAACAGCGTCGCGGAGGGGCAGCGGCCTCGCACCGTCGCCTTCGGGGCGAACGGCGTCATGAACATCCTCGACGTCAAGGTTCTGCTCGACATCGATCGTTATCAGATGATCAACATCCAGGCGCGCGACCCGACGGCAGTTTATATCGGCGTGCCAGCCGGGGAGGCGCCCGGTGAGTTACGCTTCCTGCGGGATTGTTTGCGTCGAATGACCACGATCCGCTTCGCCGACCATGCGACTGGACGTGTGCTCGCACGCCTTGACCATGGATGCCTCACCGGCTTTCTGCCATCGCTCGCGCAGGAGAGCCCGGTTGTGCACCGGGTGCTGTCCACCCTGTGTGTGCTCCCGTCGACTGACGCGAGCGCGGACTTCAGCGAAACCCTGCGTGTCAGCGGAGCATCTACCCTCGGTGCCTGGGGCGAGGGTACGGTGACCGCATGGCCGACCTGACGACGTTCACGAAGGCGTAAGGCCTTGGAAAATCTCGGGTGACCAGCTGTCAATTTGCGGCGCAGCATGACAGGGTTGCATCGCAATATGGCGCCAGGAGATCGTCCGTGCTCGCATCCATCCTCGTCACGACCTTCGCCCTGATCGCTCTGCAGATCGTGCTGGTGGTCAAGCTCGCCGATTGGCTTTCGCAGGACATCGGGTCGGTCGAGGGCCAGAACAAGGTGGTCGTCGGCGCCGGGAACGGCCGCTTCGCTGGGGTCGCCTGAGTCGATCGATCGTCCGAAGGACCGGTCCGCTCAAAAAGGAAGCGCGGCGTCGAGATCGAGGCCGCGCAAGGTGGGAGAAGAGACCGGGTTCAGAGGCGCTGCTACTCGGCGGCGATCTTCCGCACGGCTCCGATCGCGCCGGATTCGGCAATCTTGAGGCGCTCGGCTTCCGAGTATCCCAGAACTCGGGTGAGGATCTCCTCGGTGTGCTCTCCCAGAAGCGGCGACCGGGTGATCTCGGTTTCGCTCGCCGAGAGCCTGATGGGGTTGCCCACCGTGAGGTACTTGCCGCGCGTGGGGTGATCGACCTCCACGACGGTTCCGGACTTGCGCAGGGATTCGTCCTCCGCGATCTCCTTCATGGAGAGGATCGGGCCGCACGGCACGTGAAGGGCGTTGAGAATCTCCATCGCCTCGAACTTGGTCTTCGACATCGTCCAGGATTCGATGCGGGTGAAGATCTCGTTCAGGTGCGGCAGGCGAGCCTTCGGCGTGGCGTAGTCGGGATGGGTCGCCCAGGCCGGTTCGCCGATGACGTCGCAGATCTGCGGCCAGACCGCCCCTTGCGTGATGAAGTAGATGTAGGCGTTCGGGTCGGTCTCCCAGCCCTTGCACTTGAGGATGCGGCCGGGCTGGCCGCCGCCGGAATCGTTGCCGGCACGCGGCACCGAGTCGCCGAACGGTATGCCTTCGCCGAACTGGCTGTATTCCGGCAGAGGGCCGCGCTCGAGGCGTTGCTGGTCGCGCAACTTCACCCGGCACAGGTTGAGAACGCCGTCCTGCATGGCGCAGTCGACCCGCTGGCCAAGGCCGGTCTGGGTCCTCTGGTAGAGCGCAGTGACGATGCCCAAGGCCAAGTGAAGACCGGTACCGGAATCGCCGATCTGGGCGCCGGTCACCATGGGGATGTCGGTGCGGAACCCCGTGGTCGAGGCGGCGCCCCCGACGCATTGCGCCACGTTCTCGTAGACCTTGCAGTTCTCGTAGGCACCAGGGCCGAACCCCTTCACCGAGGCGAGGATCATGCGCGGGTTGGCGGCGTGGATCGCCTCCCAGGTCAAGCCCATCCGGGCAAGCGCGCCGGGCGCAAAGTTCTCGACCAGAACATCGCATTCGTCGATCAGGCGCCAGAGCACCTCGATGCCCTTCGGGTTCTTGGTGTCGAGGGTGATCGAGCGCTTGTTGTGATTCAACATCGTGAAATACAGGCTGTCCACATCGGGAATGTCCTGCAACTGCTGGCGCGTAGCATCGCCCACGCCCGGCCGCTCGACCTTGATCACGTCGGCGCCAAACCAAGCCAGCAACTGCGTGCAGGTCGGACCCGATTGGACGTGGGTAAAGTCGAGGATCTTGACGCCTTCAAGGGCTTTCATGGCACAGGCTCACCTATCCGGGAGACTTCAGCGCAGTTTTCGGAACCGCTCTACGGAGCGCGCGAGGCGGCCTCCGGGAGGCCGCCCGCGTGCGGTGCCTCCGGGGATGAAATCCATCTCCGGAGAAGCCGGTGACTTCGGCTCAAGCGGTCTTCTTGCGGACCACTGTGCTTGTCGGGTTCAGGCTACCGATATTGCCGCTCTCCGTTCCCGCGGAGGGGTCGATCACTGCGTTGATCAGAGTGGGCTTGCCCGAATCCATCGCTGCGTTGACGGCCTGAGAGAGTTCGTCCGGGGTCGTGACATGAACGCCGACGCCGCCGAAGGCCTCCATCATCTTATCGTAGCGGGAGTCCTTCACGAACACCGTCGTGCCGGGATCGCGCCCGGTCGGATCGGTGTCGGTGCCGCGATAGATGCCGTTGTTGTTGAAAACCACGATGCAGACCGGCAGATCGTACCGGCAGATCGTCTCGACCTCCATGCCGGAGAAGCCGAAGGCACTGTCGCCTTCCACCGCGAGGACCGGCTTGCCGGTCTCGACGGCAGCGGCCACGGCGAAGCCCATACCGATACCCATGATGCCCCAAGTACCCACATCGAGGCGCTTGCGCGGCTGATACATGTCGATGATGCCACGGGCGAGGTCGAGGGTGTTGGCGCCTTCGTTGACGAGGATCGCGTCGGGCCGCTCCTTGATGATGGTCCGGAGCGCGCCGAGCGCCCCATGGAAGTCCATCGGAGCCGAGTTTTTCTTCAGCTTCGAGGCCATCTTGGCGAGGTTCTCCTCCTTCTTGGTCCGGATCGCATCGGTCCAGGCCGCGGGAGGTGCTTGCCAGTTCTGGCCCATGCCATCGAGGAGAGCGGAGACGCAGGAGCCGATATCGCCGACCACCGGGGCGACGATCTCGACGTTCGAGTCCATCTCCTTCGGCTCGATGTCGATCTGAATGAACTTCTTGGAGCCCGGTGCGCCCCAGGTCTTGCCCTTGCCGTGTGAGAGCAGCCAATTCAGGCGCGCGCCGACCAGCAGGACGACATCGGCTTCCTTCAGGACGAGGGAGCGGGCCGCACCGGCCGATTGCGGGTGGGTGTCGGGCAGAAGACCCTTCGCCATGCTCATCGGCACGTAAGGAATACCGCTGCGCTCGACGAGGTTGCGGACCTCCTCGTCAGCCTGCGCGTAGGCTGCGCCCTTGCCAAGCACGATCAGGGGACGCTTGGCACCCTTGAGCACGTCGAGGGCCCGGGTGATGGCGCTCGGCGCCGGCAACTGTGCAGGCGCCGCGTCGATCACCTTCACCAGCGACTTGGCGCCGGCTTCGGCGTCCATGACCTGACTGAACAGCTTGGCGGGAAGGTCGAGGTAGACGCCGCCAGGACGACCCGAGACAGCGGCGCGGATGGCGCGCGCGACGGCAATGCCGATGTCGGCGGCGTGCAGCACGCGGAAGGCGGCCTTGCACAGGGGCTTGGCGATGGCGAGCTGATCCATCTCCTCGTAGTCGCCCTGCTGCAGGTCGACGATCTCGCGCTCGGAGGAGCCGGAGATCAGGATCATCGGGAAGCAGTTCGTGGTCGCGTTCGCCAGGGCTGTCAGGCCGTTGAGGAAGCCGGGCGCCGAAACGGTCAGGCAGATGCCGGGCTTCTTGGTGAGAAAGCCCGCGATCGCGGCGGCATTGCCAGCGTGCTGCTCGTGGCGGAAGGAGATGACACGCATGCCGGCAGCCTGCGCGAGACGGCCGAGATCAGTGATCGGAATGCCGGGCACGCCGTAGATGTTGTTGATGCCGTTGAGCTTCAGCGCATCGATGACGAGGTGGAAGCCGTCGATCTGCTCGCCCGTATGATCGGACGTGACACCGACGCCGGTGGCGACGTCGTGGACGGCCTGCGTGGATTCGGAGCCAGCGGTTCTATCCATGATGTTTCCTCCAATTCGGGCGCTTCTTGTTGGATGGCGCGCCATTCTTGATCGTGTAGGGGCTCGTAGGGCAGATGCGGACGGGATCGCGTTCTGAAAGATTTAGAATTTGTAGCCCGGACCGAGATTCAAAATTCGGAATATTACCGATTGAATCTTTTCTGGTCAGTTATTCAGCTTTATGAGACTGGAAAAATACGGAATTATAACAGTCTGCGTCGGAGCGATCACTTGACGCTTGGCGTGCGTTGCGAAACGATCTGAGCCGAGGATTGTGCTGGATACAGTGCCGCTAGTCCCGATCGGACGGTTGCCAGTCCAAGAATGGTGGCATACCAAATACCAAGTGTCAAACTAGATCTGGTCCGGGCGTGAGGCCTCTTCCATCCTCGCCGTCGGGTCGGGCCGAGTACGCGGCGTTGGACGAAATGGATGATGCGGCTCAGCTTGAGTCACCCCCGAGTCGTCACAGCTTGGTGAGGCGACGCAGCTATGTTGTTGTTGCAGGGGGGATATTCAAATCTTGTCCCGGCTCAATCGCTGAGGTTTCCTTGTGTTCCGGAAGCGGGTTCGGCATGTTCCAGACCAAATTGGCGGTGCGTCAGCGTCCCAGCGATCGTTCCAGGTGTAAGCATGGTTGAGTCCACGACCTTTCAGATCAAGCCGCTGGCAGCGACGTCGAGCTTGCGTGCGCTCGCCTACGATGCGCTGAAAGAAGCCATCACGAACATGAATATCTACAGCCAGCGCGATGAGGTCAGACTCGACGAGCGGAAGCTGTCCCAGGATCTCGGTGTCAGCCGGACGCCGGTCCGCGAAGCCCTTACGGTGCTGGAGCAGGAGGGCTTCGTCCGGTTCGAGGCCCGGCGCGGCGTCTTCGTGATCAAGAAGTCGAAGAAGGAGATCGTCGCCATGATCCAGGCCTGGTCGGCCCTGGAAAGCATGGCGGCACGGCTCGCTTGCTCGCACGCCACCGACGAGCAACTCGGCTGCCTGCGGGTGCATTTCCCCGAGTTCTACGAGGGGCGCCCCACCGACCATATGGATGAGTACTCGGACGCCAATATCCGCTTCCACCAGAAGATTATCTCGCTGGGCGGCTGCGACGTGATCAAGGACATCACCAGCAACCTGCTGATGCATGTCCGCGGCATCCGCAACACCGCCTTGCGCCAGGGGGACCGGGCTGCGAACTCGATCAAGGAGCATGTCGAGATCATCCAGGCGCTCGAAGCGCGGGATGCCGAGCGTGCCGAGCGACTGGTGCGCGAGCATGGCCTGGGCCTCGCCCGGCATGTCGAGAAGTATGGCGACTACCTCGACTGACGACGCCCAAAGCGGTTGCGCTTCAGTAGGTCGGGACCAGCCGTTCCTCCGGCAAGGGTGCCTCCATGTGGAAGCGCAGCCCGCTTTCCGCATAGTCGATCGCCACGGTGGCATTGCACTGCTGCGCCAGGACCCGCTGGAGCAGGGTCGAGCCGAACCCCTTGCGCTGGGGTGGCGAAACCGCAGGTCCGCCGGATTCCGTCCAGTCGAGGATCAGGCACCGTCCGGTCTCCCCCGGCACGACGTTCCAGACGATCGAGATCCGTCCGCTGGGCTGGGACAGAGCTCCGTGCTTGGCGGCGTTCGTCGTCAGCTCATGAAATGCCATCCCGGTCGGGACGGCGAGATCGGCGGCCAGCTCGATCATCGGTCCGTCGAGGTGGATGCGCTGACCCTTGGCGTCGTTGTAGGGGCTGAGTTCGTTCTCCAGGAGTTCGTGCAACGGCGCCGTCTGCCAGTAATCCTCGGTGAGCAGGGTATGGGTCTTGCCCAAGGAGACGATGCGGTTCGAGAAGGACTGATAGAAAGTTTCGACGTCGTGGGTCGAGCGCGCGGTGGCGCCGAGAAGGCCCTGAACCGTCGCCAGCGTATTCTTGACCCGGTGATGCAACTCGCGAATCAGTAGGGCCTGACGCTCATGGGTCTTCTGCCTTTCGTCGAGATGGGCTGCCACCTCCCATTGCCGCCGCCGAGCCCGCAGCGCGGAGCGCACCGCGTTGGCGAGCACCGCCGGGTGGAAAGGGCGTTCCAGCAGCGTGACATTGCCGAGAAGGCCGCTCAAGCGCTCATCGGGCGAGGCGCCGCGATGGTTGAGCAGGATGAAGGGGAAATCGGACCACGGGGGCTGCCGCTCGGACCACTCGGCGATCGCCCGGCGGTCGGAGTGAAGGAGCGCCTCTTCGGTGATCACGGCGCAGGCCGCCACATCGAGGTCTGCAACGAGATCGGCCAGACTGTCTTTGATCCGCGAGTCGATCCCGACCTCCGCCAGGATCGCGGCGGCGATCCGCGCGTCGCGCCCGCCCGGCGCCAGGATCAGCGCGATGGGATCAGGCTGCGCCATGAGAACCGGATGGATCTTCGGAGCCTGGCGGGTTGCCGGTGATCCGTGCCGCCAGCGGCGGACGGTCGTCGAGGAGTTCGGCGCGGCTGCCTTCGAAGGTCGGTACGCCAGTGAGCACTCCGCGGAAGTCCTTCAGCACCGCGCCGACTCTCAGACCCTGGGAATCGATCCGGAACTCTCGGATGGTGTCCTCATGGGGACCGGTCCGCTTCTTCAGAACAGAGAGCGCCCGGCGTACGTGGCCAGCCGCCTCGAAGAAGCGCAGCATCACCACCGTATCGCTGACGTAGGTCAGGTCGACCGGAGCTTCCATCCGACCCACCATGCCGTGCTGGGCGAGCACCAGGATCGTCACCACGCCCTGTTGATTCAGGTAGGTGGTCATCTCGTGCATCTGCAGCACCAGGTGGGGCTGCCCACTCATGGCGCTCATATAGCCGGTGAGGCTGTCGATCACCACGACGCGTGCCCGGTCGGTCTCGACCGCGTCGCGGATGCGTCCGGCGAAATCGCCGGCTGAGACGTCGGCCGGGTCCATCTGCTCGATCCGCAGGCGACCGGATGCGATGTGGGGACCGATCGCGAAGCCGATCCCGGCGGCGCGACGCTGCAGGATGCCGGCGGTCTCGTCGAAGCTGATGACCAGACCGTGCTCCCCCCGATCGAGGGCGGCCATCAGGTAACCGAGTGCCAAAGTGGACTTGCCGGCGCCGGAAGGCCCGATGATGAGGTTGGTGGTACCCCGGTCGAGGCCGCCACCGAGAACCGCGTCGAGTTCCGGTACCCCGCAGGCGATGGTCTCGGCCTCGAACTCGGCATGATGGTCGGCTGCGACCAGGCGCGGGAAGATCCTCACGCCGCCTCGCCTGAGGACGAAATCGTGATAGCCGCTCTCATAGGGCGTGCCGCGCATCTTGATGACGTGGAGCCGGCGGCGCCCGGCCCCGTAGGTCGGAGTCACCTGTTCGAGCCGCAGGACCGCGTGGCTGATCGAGTGCAGGTTGAGGTCGTCGTCATCCGAGCTGAGGTCGTCGAGCATCAGCACGGTGGCGTCGTTGAGCAGGAAGTAGCTCTTGAGGGCCAGCACCTGCCGCCGATAGCGAAGGGACCCCTGCGAGAGCAGCCGGATCTCGGAGAGGCTGTCGAACACCACCCGGACCGGGTTCACGCGTTCGATCTCGGCCAGGGCCATCCGGACCGTCTCGCCGAGTTCGAGATCGGAGGAGTGGATGAGGCTCTGCTGCTGCTCGGAATCGAGGCTGAGCTCGGGCGGAACCAACTCGTAGATTTCTATGCCGTCCAGGGACCAGCCATGGCGCCCGGCGACCGACAGCAACTCGCGCCGGCTCTCGGACAGGGTGATGTACAGACCGCGCTCGCCCCGCTTCAGGCCGTCGAGCAGGAACTGCAGCCCGACGGTGGTCTTGCCGCTGCCCGGCCGTCCCTCGATGAGGTGGGCCCGATGGGCCGCGTAGCCGCCGTGGAGGATCTCGTCGAGGCCTGGCACTCCGGTCGGGATCGGCGCGGCATCGCCGACGACGGGGGTCTGCATGGATCATTCCGAAACGTGTCGAAGGAGGCCCACCATAGGTGCGGGACCCCCCGGCGTCGCCGGTATTTATGCCACACCGCACGCAGGATACGCGCCAGAGACCCGCTGCGAGGCACACCATGCCGTGTTCCGCCCTCCCGAACCGCAGAGGAGTCGCCGGAGGCACGCCGTCGCCGAAGGTTGCCCTTTGCAGAAGCGCGGGGGCACCGTATCAGGACCAGCCCTTGCAGCGCGGCCGCGACGTCCAGCGCGCCTAGCGCCTGTCCTTTCGAGCTGCCGGAGTGCGGAGACACGATGCGCGAACCGAACGCGGTGGATTTCTGGCGGGGTCTCGCCCTCGTCACGATCTTCGTGAACCACATTCCCGGCAACACCTTCGAGCGTTACACCTATTCGCAGTACGGCATCTCGGATGCCGCGGAGCTGTTCGTGTTCCTGGCCGGCTGGTCGATCGGGATCGCCACGCGCAACCGCGACGGGAGCCCCGAGCCGCGCCTGAAGACCGTCCTGCGCCTGATGTCGCGCACCATCGAGGTCTATCGCGCCCAGATCACCACGATGGCGCTCGCCCTCGGGATGATCGCGGGCACGGCCCTGGTACTCGACAACCCGCTGCTGCTCGAATGGCACAATGCCGGCGGCTTCTTCGCCGATCCGATCCAGACCATGGTCGGTTTCGTCCTGCTGACGCACCAACTCGGCTTCTTCAACATCCTGCCGCTCTACGTGGTGCTCCTCGGGATCGCGCCGATCTTCGTGCTGATCGGACGGGTGAGCCGCCTCGGCGCACTGCTCCTATCCTTCGGCCTCTATGCAGCGAGCCTCGTCTTCGAGTGGAACCTGCCGTCCTGGCCGGGGGAGGGGGATTGGTTCTTCGACCCATTCTGCTGGCAGCTCCTGCTCGTCCTGGGCTTCACCATGCAGGACTTCAGCCGAACCTCCTCCTGGCTGAAGCGCTGGTCGCGGCGCCTCGTCCCGGTCGGTGTCGTGATCGTCCTCACCGGCATCGTCCTTTCGGTGCTTGAATTGCGACCCGATCCGCTCCTCGTGCCCGATCCGCGCCTCGTCTTTACTTTCGACAAGACCTACCTGTCGCCGGCGCGCGTCATTCATTTCCTGGGCGTGCTCCTCGCCTTCCAGACGCTCTATGCCTTTCTCGCGCCGCGCTTGGGGTGGATCACCACGTTCCTCGCCAGCCTCGGGCGAAACTCGCTGGCGGTCTTCTCGATCGGCTCTCTGCTCAGCCTCGCCGCGCAACTCGTACGCTTCTGGACCGGCGGCGGTGTCGTTGTTGACGTTTTCGTCGTAGGGTTCGGCCTGTTCGCACTGGGTTTCACCGCATGGTTCGTCGAATGGCGCTCCCGCAAGCCGCGGCTCTCATCACCCTGAGCCTCGCTCTCCTCTGCCCTATCGGCGGGGGCAGGGTCCGGGCGCAGGAGCCGTCTGCACATCAGGAGCCTGCCAAGGTGGGGGCTCCGCCGCCGACCGTGGTCTCGCCGCCCAGCGTCGCGGTGCCTGGACAGGGCGCGGATGCGGAGGCCGTCGACGTGACCTTGTCGCCCGAATGCCGCGTGCCCGGCTCGAAGCTCTACACCGTGGCCCGCCTCGGTGCGGTGAAGGCGGCCCTGAAGGAGAAGCGCCCCGTCCGCGTCCTTGCCATCGGGGCGTCGACGATGGGTCTCGGTTCCTCCGCCACGTACCCGGTCAAGCTGGAGACGGCCCTCGAGCGGTCCCTGCCGGATGTCGACGTGGTGGTGGAGAGCCGCGGATTGCAGGGTGAGATCGCTTCCGGTGCCGGCGAGCGGCTGCGCGGCATGGTGGCGGAGCTGGAGCCCGACCTCGTGATCTGGCAGGTCGGCTCACACGACGCTCTGGCGCGGGTCGACCTCGACGCCTTCGGCACCGCCCTCGATGAGACGGTGCAGTGGATCAAGGGCCACGCGATCGACGTCGTGCTGGTCAGCCCGGTCTACACCGCGAGCCTCGCCCAGGACGCCTACTACACGAGCCTCGTGGGCAAGGTGCAGGAGGTCGCCCTGCGGGAGGGCGTTCCCCTCGTGCAGCGCTACGAAGCCATGCGGTATCTCGCCCGCCGCAACGACAAGGGCGAGGGGCACCTGCTCGGCAGTCAGTTCCGCCTGAACGATCTCGGATTGCGCTGCATGGCCGAGCACGTCACCCGCGCCATCACCCTCTCGCTGCTCCAGCCCGATCCGGCCTCGACGGGCAGCGCGGGTCGCCCGGCCCTGACCCTGGCGCCACCGAAGGATTCGGCCGGGGTCAAGCTCGCTCCGGTGCCGGGCGGTCCCTGAACGCAAAGCTTTAACCGCTCGGCTTAACGGCCCCGAAATGGCCGAGGCCCTACACCGTTCCGGATCGGGCGGGGGCCATTCGGTGAGCACAGCGACGGACAGGATCGGAGCCGCCGGGCTGTGGACCATCCTGGCGCGCCTGCGCACCGGCGCGGCCAGCGCCGCGATCCATGTCTTCGCGATCCGCATCGGCGCCGCGGGCTTCGCCTATGTCGGCCAAGTCCTGATGGCCCGCCTGATGGGGGGAACCGAATACGGGGTCTTCGCCGCCATCTGGGTCTGGATCGCGATCCTAGGGCATTCGGCCACTCTCGGCCTGTCGCAGGGCGCCTGCCGCTTCATGCCGGCCGATCAGGCCCGCGGAGACCTGGCGGCCGTTCGGGCCTACCTCGTCGGCGGCGCTGTCGTGACCCTGGTGAGCGCAGTCGCGATCGCTCTCGGCGGCCTCGCCCTTGTTTGGTTGGAGGGCTCCTTATTGGAAGGGCCCTATGCCGCCCCGCTCCTCGTCGCCGCGCTCGTGCTTCCGCTCTTCGCGCTCCAGGATTATTGCGAGGGCGTCGCCCGGGGCCAGAACTGGGCCGTGCTTGCCATCGCGCCACCCTACCTCCTGCGCCAGGGCCTGATCATGGCCACGATGCTCGCCGCGGTGGCATTCGGCGCCCCGGCGGAAGCCCGCATCGCCGTCCTGTGCACCCTCGTGGCCACCGGCGTCGCGGTGGCGATCCAGGCGACTCTGCTGCTCAGGGGCCTGCGGAGAGTTCTTCCGGCGGGCCCACGCCGCTACGCCTGGCGGCGCTGGTTCCGCGCCTGCCTGCCGATCACCGCCAGCGATTTGGCAGGGGCCGCTTCGAGCTTCATCGACGTCGTCGTGCTGAGCCTGCTCGTTCCGCCCGCGACGGTCGGCCTCTACTTCGCCGCGACGCGCATTCAGCAATTCGTGGTCTTCGTGCATTTCGCCGCCACCGCCGCCACGGCTCAGCGCTTCACGGCCGCCCATGCCGCCGGTGATCGCATGCAACTCGACACCCTGGTGACCCTGCAGGCCCGCCTGACCCTGGCCGCGACGGCCGTGATCGGCATCGCCATCGTCGCGGCCGCTCCCCTTCTGCTCGGTCTGTTCGGCCCCGAGTTCCGGGACAGCCTGCCCATCCTCGCTGTCCTCGTCGCCGGCAGCGTCGTCGCCAGCGTCTTCGGGCCCGGCGAGGACCTGCTCAACATGCTCGGCGGCGAGCGCCTTGCCGCCGGCATCGCCCTGGGAATGCTGGTCCTGGCCGGCGGCCTCTGCCTCGCGCTGGTGCCGGCCTTCGGCGTCGTCGGAGCGGCGCTGGGGATGGCCATCGCCACCGTGGTGCGCGCCGTGGCGATGGCCTGGGCGGCGCATGCGGTGCACGGCCTGATCACTCCGGTCCGGCTCGGTCTCCTCGGGAGGCGGGGTCGATGAGCGCTCTTCACGCCAGGCCGCCTGCGCCGACCTATCGCCATACGATCACCACGCTGGCATCCCTCGGGCAGGAAGCGGCGGCCTGGGACGCGCTTTCGGTCCGGTCCGGGGACGCCCATCCGTTCTTCAGCCGGCACGTGATGCAGGCCCATCTGGCGAGCGGTCTGGCGTCGCCGGACCTGCGGGTCGTCCTGGTGCACGGCCCGGATCGCCTGGAGGCGATGCTGCCGTTTCGACGGTCCTACGACATCTCTGGCCTCGGGCGATCCGTGGCGCTGCCGTTCCTGTCGCCCTTCATCACCGCCACCGCGCCGTTGGTGGCGGCGGGTTCGGACCGGCCCGCGATCCTGGCCGCGCTGGTCGAGGGCCTCGCTGCCGCGTCCGGCGGGCGTGCCTGGCGCTGGCCGCTCCTCTCGGTCGAGGCGGCCCCGGGTCGCGACCTGATCGCCGCCATGGCGGCGGCCGGCTGGGATCTCGGCGAGGTCGCGCGGTTCGAGCGCCCGGTCCTGGACCGACGGACCGATCACGCCGCGTTCCTTGCCGGCCACCCGCATCCCTCGCGGCTCAAGGACCTGCGCCGCCGGCAGCGCCGCCTTGCCGAGAGTGGTGCGGTGTGCCTGGTCACGGCGACGGAGGGCCCCGCCCTGGCGCGGGCGGTGGAGGACTTCCTGGCGGTGGAGGAGGCGGGCTGGAAGGGCGCGGCCGGTAGCGCCATGGCCTGTCGCCCGTCGCATGCGAGCTTCGCCCGGGCGCTGTTCCGGGCGGGGAGCGGCCCCGTCGGTGTCCGGGCCGACAGCCTGACCCGGGACGGGACGTCCCTGGCCGTCAGCCTGGCCCTGGTGGCGGGTGGGACCGCCTACCTCCTGAAGACCGCCTACGACGAGAGCGCCCGGGCCCTGGCGCCGGGCCTCGTGCTGGAGGCCGAGATCGTGCAGTCCCTGCACGCGGACGCCTTCGCCGACCGGCTCGATTCGGCGACCCTGGCGGGCTCGGCCCTGGAGAGCCTCTATCGGGAGCGCGACGCCGTGGCGGAGATCATCGCGGTGCCTGCGGGCGGGCGGGGGCTGATCGGCCTGGAGCGGCGCCTCCGGCTGGCCCGGTTCGAGGAGACGGCGCGGGGCGAGGCGCGGCGGTTGCTGCGGCGCTGAAGGGCGCGGGGTTGTGACCTCCTGCCCGGTCCGTGCTACTGCGCCGCCTCGGCATGCCAGACAGGACTTTCCATGCGCCGTCCCCTCGTTGCCCTCACCGGAGCCTTGATCCTCGCCATGACTGCATCCGCATCCGCCGAGACCGTCACCACCCCCTCGGGCCTCCAGTACCGTGACGAGGTCGTGGGCACCGGCCCCGAGCCGAAGGCCGGCCAGAAGGTCAGCGTCCACTACACCGGCTGGCTCGACGAGGGCGGCAAGCCGGGCAAGAAGTTCGATTCCTCGCGGGATCGCGGCACCCCCTTCACCTTCACCCTCGGCGCCGGGCAGGTCATCGCCGGCTGGGACACGGGCGTCGCCACGATGAAGGTCGGCGGCAAGCGCACGCTGATCATCCCGCCCGACCAGGGCTACGGCCCGCGCGGCGCCGGCGGCGTGATCCCGCCCAACGCGACCCTGATCTTCGACGTCGAGCTTCTCGGCGCCCGCTAGGATACCACGCCGGTCGCGTCGAGGTCGCGCGACCGGCGACCTCTCGGACGCGTCACGCCCCGGCGGGTGACGCGGACCCGCCGGCCGGCGGCCGGTAGACCAGGCCGACCTCGCCGGACAGCCGCGCGATGAAGGTGATCCCGGCGGCCTCCAGGGCGTGCCGGATGGCGGTCCGGGTCCGCGGCCGCAGCACGCCGCCGCCGTTCTCCTCGAATCGCTTGATGCTGGACCCCGAGACCTCGGCGGCGGCGGCCAGGTCCGGAATCGACCAGTTCAGCATCGCCCGGGCGCTGCGGATCAGCGCGCCGGAGATGTCGGCCAGGGCGAGGTCGTCGGGCTGGGTCATCACGCTGGCGGTGCTCGTCATGTCGATGACGAGGCCGATCCATTCCCGCACGGTGCGGTCGGGGTTGAGCACCGGGACGGCCCGGCTGCTGACCCAGCGGTAGTTTCCATCGGCCCGGCGCAGGCGGTAATTGGCTTCGTAGGGTTCGTGGCGGGCGAAGGCGGTCGCCCAGGCCTCGGCCGCCCGCTGCCGGTCTTCCGGATGGATGGCCGCGGTCCAGCCGCCGGCATGCCACTGCTCGGCGGTCTGTCCCGTGAGGGCGCACCAGCTCGGCGACGGCCGACGGACCCCGTCCGGGGTCATCAGCCAGACCACGGCGGCGATGGCCTGGACCAGCCCCTCGTAGCGGGCCTGGTTGCGGACGACCGACTGGGTCGTCTCGTGGCGGCTGGTGACGTCGAGGAGGATGCCGTCGGCGCGCACCGGGCCGGCATCCGCGCCCAAGACCACGTTCCCCTTGAACTCGACCCACCGCACCGTGCGGTCGGAGCGCACGATGCGGAAGCCGCGATCGACGGGGATTCCCGTGCGCAGGGCGGTCGAGACCTCCTCGAAGATCGCGCGGTCCTCCGGATGGATGAGGGCCCGCAGCGCATCCATGCCCGTCATCTGCTGCGGCAGGCCGGTGAGGCGTGCGACCCCGTCCGAGATCGAGAGGGAGCCCGTCCGCAGGTCGAAGGACCAGAGTCCGATCTGGGCCAGTTCCTCGACCAGCCGGACGACCTGGCCGTGGGAGGCCGGCGCGGGCGGCCGCACGTCCTCGCGCGCCACAGCAAACCCGGGACGTATCACGCTCGCGGAAAACAAAGGTTCATCTCTCATGATGCGTATGGTTGTGCAGCACGCCGCCGTACCTTCGACTATTATCAGTCAGCGCTCAAGCCGATGCAATTGCAAGGACTTCGGACTTGTAAATTGTATGCATGATATCCCTTTTACGTGACGGGCCCTGTCGCGTGCGGCGGGCTGTAAGGCCCGGTACGGCGTGATGCGACATCGCAGATCTCAGGACATTCCGTCCTCCCGCGTCGATCAGCCCGCGTCTTTCCGGCGCCTCCAGGGCGGGCGCGATGGAACGCCAGGGTTCGCCCGGGGCAGGGCGAGGTTCGGCCTGGGCAAAAACTCGGGTTTGTCCTGCATGTGTCTGAAAAGTCGGGTCTATGATCGCCCGTTCGGCCACCGCGATTGCACCAAGACTTGTCGATCGCGGCCCTTGTCCTCCGTGCCTGCGCTGGAGAAGCCTCGTGGGCCCGGCGCCCCTTGCCTCCGTCCGGTTCGAGGACGGCCGCGCCCTGCAAGATTTGCACGTCGAGCGACACGCCACGGCATGTATCTGCATGCATTACGCATGAAGTCCAATCCCGCAGATTTCGGCTGAAATCAGGAGTTCTTTCAACATTTCGTGAGGAGAGCGGCATAGAGTCTGGAGGTTTTCGGATCGAATACGACCTTTGAGCGATCGGTGACCGGGGCTTCAACGTGCCGTATGGCGCCGTCTTCACCCCCCGGCGACACGCCTCCGGCGGCGCGGACCCGATTCGCCGTCCGGAAACCCCGTCTGCGGGCGGGGCGAAAGCCTGACATCGGGCGCCGGTCGTAGCCGGCCGGAGCCGATCCGGCCTCCCGGCCCTGGAAAGACACCGGTGCGGGTGCTCAAGTGCCGGCCGGACGGCGTGCGGCGCGAGCGAGTCGCCGGCACGGGTATCGACCCGGGCGCAAGCCCCGGGCTGAACGGGATCGGCGACCGAGCGATGCGATCCAGCCACCGGCACGCCGCCCTCCGCCCGCAGGGGCGTCCCGCCTCCGTCCCCCTCGCCGGGGCCTGAGCGCGCCGACGCCCGCCGCAAGGATGACAATCACATGGCTCTGGAACGGAACGCCGCCCTCTCCACCCCCGAGGCCCGGGGCGCACGCACCGACCTGCTCGGCGCCGCGTCCGACCGGGTCGCGGCGCAGGGCGGGCCCGGCGGCTTCGTCACCGACCTGTTCGGGCGCGTGCCCCCCGAGGACCTCGCCCCCTACGCGGCGCAGGATCTGGCCGACCTCGCCCTCGCGGCCCGCGCGCACCTGGCCGAGCCCCGGCGGCCGGGCGCGCCCGCCAACCTGGCGGTCAGCGACCTCGCCGTCCTGCGCGACGGCCGCGCCCGCGACCTGACCATCGTCGAGATCGTCAACGACAACCGCCCGTTCCTGCTGGATTCCGCCCTGGCCGAGCTCACCGAGCAGGGCCTGGCGCCCCACCTCGTCGCCCATCCGATCCTCGGGGTCGAGCGCGACGGCACCGGCGCCCTGGTGCGGGTGGTCGGCGAGACCACGGCCGACACCCAGGCCGGCTTCGCCCGCGAGAGCTTCATCCACATCCACCTCGACCGGCTCGATGCCGGCGAGGCCCGCACCCGGCTCGTCGAGGGCCTGGCCCGCGTCTTCCGGGACGTCGCCCTGGCCACCGACGACCAGGACGCCATGGCGGCCCGCCTCGCCGGCCTCGCGGACGGCTACGCCCAGGCCCCGCCGCCCCTGCCGCAGGGGGAGGTGGCCGAGGCCCGGGCCTTCCTGGCCTGGCTCGGCGCCGGGCACTTCACCCTGCTGGGCCTGCGCGAGCACGGCCTGTCCGGCTCCGAGCATTCCCTGGTGGAGGGCTCCGGGCTCGGGCTCCTGCGCGATCCCGCCGTGGCAGTGCTGCGGCGCGGTGGCGCCCTCGTGGACATGACGCCGGAGATCCACGCCTTCCTCGAAGGCCCGCAGGCCCTGATCATCACCAAGGCCAGCGTGAAGTCCCGGGTCCACCGGGCCGCCCATCTCGACTACATCGCCTGCAAGCTCTTCGGCGCCGACGGCGCCCTCACCGGCGAGGTCGGCATCGTCGGCCTGTTCAACGCGAGCGCCTACACCCTGCCGACCCGCGAGATCCCCTACCTGCGCGAGAAGGTGGCGCAGGTGGCGATGCGCGCCGGGCTCGACCCGACCAGCCATGCCGGGCGCGGCCTCCTCGACGTGCTGGAGACCTATCCGCGCGACGACCTGTTCCAGATCGACGCCGACCGGCTCTACCGCTTCAGCCTCGCCATCGCCCACCTCGCCGACCGGCCGCGCCTGCGGGTGCTGTCGCGGCCCGACCGCTTCGGGCGCTTCGTCTCGCTCCTCGTCTATGTGCCGAAGGACCGCTACGATTCCACCGTGCGGGCCCGGATCGGCGCCTATCTCGCCAGCGAGTATGGCGGCCGGGTCTCGGCGGCCTACCCGTACTTCCCCGACGGGCCGCTCGCCCGCACCCACTTCATCATCGGCCTGCCCGAATCCGGCGCGCCCGAGCGCGACCCTGCCGCCCTGGAGGCGGGCATCGCCGCCCTGGTCCGGACCTGGGGCGACGAGCTGCGGGCGGCGCTCGCCGAGACCCTGGACGGCCCGGAGGCCCGCGCCCTGGCGGCCCGCTACGGCGAGGCCTTCTCGGCGGCCTACCGCGAGAGCTTCGCGCCCCGCGTCGCCATCGCCGACATCGCCACGCTGGAGCGGCTCAGCCCCGAGCGGCCCCGCGCGGCCGATATCGGGCGCCGCGCCACCGACCCGGACTCGCAGATCCGCCTCAAGGTGTTCTCGCGGGGCGCCTCGCTCTCCCTGTCCGAGCGGGTGCCGGTGCTGGAGAATCTGGGGTTCCGGGTCATCAACGAGCGGACCTACCGCATCCTGCCCCCGGGCACCGACGAGGCCGCCCGGGTCTGGCTGCACGACATGCTGCTGGAGCGGGCCACCGGGGCGGCCATCGACCTCGGTCGCCTCGAGACCTTGCTGGAGGAGGCGCTGCTGGCGCTCGGCACGGGGCTGGCCGAATCCGACGGCTACAACCGGCTGGTGCTGGAGGCCGAGCTGCCCTGGCGCGAGGCCGCCCTGCTGCGCGCCCTCGGGCGCTACCTGCGCCAGCTCCGCATCCGCTACGGCCAGGACTACCTCGCCGCCACGCTGAGCGCCCATCCGGGCATCGCCCGCGCCCTGGTGGCGCTGTTCCGCGCCCGGTTCGACCCCGCATCCGAGGCCGATCGCGACGCGGCCCAGGCCGAGATCCGCGCCGGGATCGAGACCGATCTCGCCGCCGTGACCAGCCTCGACGAGGACCGCATCCTGCGCCGCTTCGTCAACCTGATCGAGGCCGCCCTGCGGACCAACTTCTTCCAGGTCGCGCCGGGGGGCGGGCGCCGCGAGGCCATCGCCTTCAAGTTCGCCTGCGCCAAGGTCAGCGGCATGCCGCTGCCGCGCCCGTTCTTCGAGATCTTCGTCTATGCGCCGCGCGTCGAGGGCGTGCACCTGCGCTTCGGCTACGTCGCCCGCGGCGGCCTGCGCTGGTCCGACCGGCCGGAGGATTTCCGCACCGAGGTGCTCGGCCTCGTGAAGGCCCAGCAGGTGAAGAACGCCGTGATCGTGCCGGTGGGCGCCAAGGGCGGCTTCTTCCCCAAGCGCCTGCCGCCGGCCTCGGACCGGCAGGCCTGGATGGCCGAGGGCACCGAGAGCTACCGGATCTTCATCCGGACCCTGCTCGAACTCACCGACAACATCGTGGGCGACGCCATCGTGCCGCCGGCCGACACGGTGCGACACGACCCCGACGACGCCTACCTCGTGGTGGCGGCCGACAAGGGCACCGCCACCTTCTCGGACATCGCCAACGCCCTCTCGGCGGAGCGCGGCCACTGGCTCGGCGACGCCTTCGCCTCGGGCGGCAGCCAGGGCTACGACCACAAGGGCATGGGCATCACCGCCCGCGGCGCCTGGGAGGCGGTGAAGCGCCACTTCCTCGAGATGGACATCGACACCCAGAGCGACCCGATCACGGTGGCGGGCGTGGGCGACATGTCCGGCGACGTCTTCGGCAACGGCATGCTGCTGTCGCGCGCCCTGCGCCTGGTGGCCGCCTTCGACCACCGCGACATCTTCCTCGACCCGAACCCCGACGCGGGCGCGAGCTTCTCCGAGCGCAAGCGCCTGTTCGACCTCGGGCGCTCCTCCTGGCGCGACTACGATGCCGGTCTGATCTCGCCCGGCGGCGGCGTCTATGCCCGCAGCCTGAAGACCGTTCCGCTCTCCCCCGAGATCCAGGCGGTGCTCGGGCTGGCGCAGGACGCCGCGACCCCGGCGGAGCTGATGCAGGCGATCCTCAAGGCGCCGGTGGACCTGCTCTGGTTCGGCGGCATCGGCACCTATATCCGCGCCACCTCGGAATCCGACGAGGAGGCCGGCGACCGGGCCAACGACGCGGTGCGCATCACCGGGGCGATGCTGCGGGCCAGGGTCATCGGGGAGGGCGCCAATCTCGGGGCGACCCAGCGCGGGCGCATCGAGGCGGCCCGCAACGGGGTCCGCCTCAACACCGACGCCATCGACAACTCGGCCGGGGTGAACACCTCCGACGTCGAGGTGAACATCAAGATCGCCCTGATGAGTCCGGAGCGGGACGGGCGCCTCGACGGGCCGGCCCGCAACGAACTCCTGGTGGCGATGACCGACGAGGTCGCCGCCCTGGTGCTGCGCAACAACCAGCTCCAGACCCTGGCCCTCTCGCTGGCCCAGCACCGGGGCCTGCCCGAGACGGGCTTCGCCATGCGCACGATGCAGGCCCTGGAGGCCGAGGGGCGCCTGGACCGCAGCGTGGAGCTGCTGCCGGACGACGCCGCCATCGCCGAGCGCATGCGCAAGGGGGAGGGGCTGACCCGGCCGGAATACGCGGTGCTCCTCGCCTACGCCAAGCTCGCCCTCTACGACGCGCTGCTGGCGAGCCCGGCCCCGAACGACCCCTATTTCGACCGGGAGCTGCAGCGCTACTTCCCCGCCGCCCTGCGCCAGCGCTTCCCCGACGCGGTCGGCGGCCACCGCCTGCGCCGGGAGATCATCAGCACCGCGCTCTCCAACATCATCGTCAACCGGGGCGGCCCCTCCCTGGTGACCCGCCTGATGGAGGAGACCGGCGCCGATGCGAGCGCCATCGCCAAGGCCTACGCGATCACCCGCGACGCCTACGGCCTGATGGAGCTGAATCTGGCCATCGACGGCCTTTCCGGCGCCATCGGCGGTCAGGCGCAGATCGCCCTCTACGCCGAGGTGCAGGACCTGCTCGTCGGCCGGATCGTCTGGTTCCTGCGCAACCTCGACCTCGCGGGCGGCGTCGCGCCCGTCGTCGCCCGCTACCGCGAGGGCATCAGCGCCCTGCAGGCGGCCCTGCCGGAGGTGATGGGGGAGGCGGTGAACCGGCAGCTCGCCGCGCGCGAGGCCGAGCTCGTCGGCCTCGGCATGGCCGCCGCGCCCGCCCGGCGCCTCTCGGCGCTCACCGCCCTGACCTCGGCCCCCGACATCGTCCGGATCGCCGAGACCGGCGGCGGCGCGATGCCGGACATCGCCGCGACCCACTTCGCCCTGGACCGGGCGCTCCAGCTCTCCGAACTCGCCGCGGCCGCGCGGGGGGTCGCCACCGCCGACACCTACGACCGCATCGCCCTGGAGCGGGCGGTGGCCAACATCGCCACGGCGCACCGGCAGCTCACCGCCGAGATCGTCGGCACGGTGGGGGCCGGGGCCGACGCGGTGGCGGCCTGGAGCCGGAGCCGCGGGGCCGCCCTCGACCATGCCCGCGCCACCCTGGAGGCGGTGACCGCCTCGGGGCTCACGGTCTCGAAGGCGACGGTGGCGGCGAGCCTGCTGGCGGACCTGGCGCGGCCGAAGGGCACGGCCGGCTGAGCCGGACGGGTGTCCGCCGACGGGGACACGGGAGGCGGGGCGATGGGGGGCCCGTC
>NZ_JBYSXL010000032.1:0-49832 GCF_058782155.1 Methylobacterium sp. FW306-05-D | reverse complement strand
GTCGGGGGCGGTCTATTCCGGGATCAGGCTGCAGGCGATGCGAGCAGTCTGGGCAGGCGCACGAGGTTGTAGGCGGCGACCGCGAAGGTGAACAACGCCTCGACCTTCGAGCGTCCCCTCAGCTTGACCTTCCTCAGCCCGGCCTGTGCCTTGATCCAGCCGAAGGCTTCCTCGATCCGCTTGCGGCAGCGCAGGCTGATCGCGTAGCCGGCATGGCGCGTCGTGCGGCCGTCGAAGGCGGTCTTGCGGACCTTGCCGGTCTTCGACCCCTCCGTTGATGGCGATGTGCGGCGTCTCCCGCCGCGCCCGCAGGTCGCCGACGAAGGCTTCCACATCGAACAGCTTGTCCGCGCCCAGCGTGATCCGGTGCCGACGGGGACGGCAGTCGAGCATGAGCAGGGTCGCCTCGCGTTCGGCCGTGCCGGTGGCGTGGGTGAAGCTTGCGTCCACCACGAGGCCGTTGCGGTTCTCCATCAGCGCGTGGCCGAGGTAGCACAGCCGGCTCTCCTGGCCGTCCGCCTTGCGGTAGAGCCGCGCGTCCGGATCGGTGGTCGAGGCATGCGTCGCGTTCGAGCGCTTCTCCTTGCGGAAGTCGCGCTCGCCTTTGCGGCCCGGCCCCGGCGGCTCGCCCGAGCCGTCCTTGGGACGGAAGCTCTTCATCGAAGCCCAGGCGTCGATCATGGTGCCGTCGACCGAGAAGTGGTCGCTCGACAGGAGCCGCTTGACCGGCTTGAGCGCCAACAGCCCCGACAGGAAGGCGCGGGCCACCTCCGTCTCCAAGAGCCGGTCGCGGTTGTGGGTGAACCCCGTCGGGTGCCAGACCGGCGCATCGATCTCCAGCCCGACGAACCAGCGGAACAGCAAGTTGTAGTCGATCTGCTCCATCAGCATCCGCTCGGAGCGCACCGAGAAGAACGCCTGCAGCAGCGTCGCCCGCAGCAGCATCTCCGGCGGGATCGAGGGCCGACCCATCCCAGAGTACAGGCTCTCGAAGCGCTCGTTCAGCCCGGCCAAAACCTCGTCAGCCAGGGCCCGGATCGGTCGCAGCGGGTGGTCGGCCGGTACCCGCTCTTCCAGACGCACGTAGCTGAACAGGTTGGCCGAAGCCGCCCCACGCCCGCGCATCCTGACACTCCGCCGCTCGCTCAAGCAGAGTGAATCATCTCCAACGCCGCCCCGCTACAGACTTCTGCAGCAGCCTGCTAGATAGACGGCCTATCTGGGGCGCGCTGCCGGCATCGCCTGCTTGCCTCGGTGAGGCTGATCCCGAAGCACCCGGCGTTTTGAAGCCGCGAAAGTGTGATCGCAACGGAGTCGATGGCGTGTTTGCGCTTTTTTGGAGGATTTCGCTGCGGGCATTGGCGCTTTCCTTGCCCGAAAAGTTCTGAAGATGCCCATCTCTTTTAAGCCGCTTGGACTCCGCTCGAATCGTTTAAAAAACCGCATTTCCGTCTATTTGGCGTTCTATCATTCAAGCGAATAGCGATGACATCGGAATAAACTATGCCTCCCCTAAAAAACGCAGGGCCGACAAAACGTAGCAACATAGAGGCCTACGCCCATGTCATCAGGGCGTTGATGCTCCGTGACATGCGGACCCGCTTTGGTGGTTCGTACTGGGGCTACGTAGTTGTCGTGCTTTGGCCGGTAGTCCACATCTTCGTCATTGTCGGAGTAATGATTTTCCGTGGCATGTCCTCTCCAATGGGCAATGATCCCATTCTTTTTGTTACGACCGGCGCTGTACCTATCCTCGTATTTCAATATACTTCTCGCGAAGCAATGAAGGCGGTTGTCTTAAATCGGCCTTTGATGTATTATCCTCAAGTTAAATCGTTCGATGTGATGATTTCTCGATTTTTCGTCGAGATTGTTAAGGGTTTTCAAGGGCTGATTATTATCTTCCTGATACTGATTTGTCTTGGTGTCGATCCAACCCCGGCCGAACCTGCAATGTTGGTCGAAGCTTACTGCATGGCGCTCCTGCTCGGTTTGGGACTTGGGGCTGTTAATATTGGTATAATGTCGTTCTTTCCCGCCTGGTTATGGGGCTATATCGTCGTAACAATCTCGATATATTTGACGTCGGGTGTTTTTTTTCTGCCCCATTTGTTGCCCGAGGAGCTTTATCAGCTCATGAAGTGGAATCCGATGGTTCAGATCGTCGAGTGGTATCGACTTGCCTACAACCCTCAACTCGGAGTTAGTGTTGATTATTTCTATGTCCTTGTATGGGGATTTGGATCCCTATGCATAGGTTTGATCATGGAGCGAACTGTCGTGCGACGTTTTCTGTAATTTCATCTTCGGGCTCGGTCAGATTTCGATGGAGTTTCTGATCAAAATCGATCCTGCTGCTATCAATCGCGATGGTGCTCGTTCGACAGAAAGCTGAGCTGAGCCGGTGAGCGTTGATAGGGCAATAAGGCAACCATGCCCTTGACCCGCAGGTCGGCCCACTTCAGCGTATCGTATCCTCGCCTTCTGCCGGATCAGCCTGCCGGAAAGCGGTTGAGCGCTTCAAAACGTGTTAAGGCAGCGCCAGTCGTTGATCGTAACAAAATGAGTGCATCGGGCATATCGGTCTCAAACCGCTGACTTGTCACTATCGCTTTCGCTGCATCTAAAGGCATCACGGCTGCATCTTGCAGACCTCCCAGTTTCGCACTTAGATAAAACGTTGATTACTAGGGGCTTTCTCGAAACGTGCCCTCGAAGGTAGTACAGGCAGCCCCTCGCGCTTCTTCGCCCAGTCGTGTACCAGGCGGTGGTGTAGCTGACGGGTGGTCATCGGTGATTACCGGGGAGGGTCGGGTTGCGAGAGCCAAACCCGAACCCGAGAGCCCCCTGATGACCGATGAGATGATCGCCCTGCGAGCTGATGGAGAAGGGCGGCGACGCCGATCTGCTGCGCGAGATGATCGGCTTTGCGGCCGAGCACCTGATGGAGTTGGAGGTGGGCGGCCTGACCGGGGCCGTCCACGGTGAGAAGAGCGCCGAGTGACTGGTCCAGCGCAATGGCTACCGCGACTGGGACTGGCAGACGCGCGCTGGCACGGTCGAGCTGCATATCCCCCAAGCTGCGCAAGGGCGGCTACTTTCCGGGCTTCCTGGAGCCGCGACGCATGGCCGAGATGGCGCTGACGGCCGTGATTCAGGAGGCCTACATCCAGGGCATCTCGACCCGGTCGCTCGATGACCTCGTCCAGGCCATGGGCGGCACGGGCGTGTCACAGAGCTAGGTCTTGCGCCTGTGGCTGGAGATCGACGAGCGGATCGGCGCGTTCCTCGACCGCCCCATTGAGGGCGAGTGGCCCTATCGCTGGGTCGATGCGACCTACGTCAAAGTGCGCCAGGACGGACGCATCGTCTCGGTGGCGGTAATCGTGGCGGTGGGCGTCAACGGCGACGGCCGTCGCGAGGTGCTGGACATGGATGTCGGCCTATCGGTAGCCGAGACGCATCGGACGGACTTCCTACGCAAGCTCGCTCGCCGGGACCTGCGCGGCGTGAAGCTGGTGATCTCGGACGCGCACGAGGGCATCAAGGCGTCGGTGGCCAATGTCATGAACGCCACCTGGCAGCGTTGCCGGGTTCACTTCATGCGCAACGTCCTCGCCCATGCCGGCCGCTCGGGCCGCCGTGTCGTCTCAGCCTTCATCGCCACCGCGGTTGCTCGAGGCACGACGCGGAGGCGGCCCGTCAGCAATGGCGCATGGTCGCCGATCAACTCCGGCCAAAGGTGCCCAAGCTTGCCGCCCTGATGGACGCCGCCGAGCCCGACGTGCTGGCCTACATCGGCTTCCCGTCCGCCTACCGGGTCAAGCTCCACAGCACAAATCCCCTGGAGCGCCTCAACGGGGAGATCGAGCGCCGTACCGAGGTGGTCGGCATTTTCCCCAACGAGGCCGCCATCACCCGCCTCGTTGGCGCGATTCTGCTCGAACAAATAAACGGGTGGATGGACTGGCAAAATCTAAGCCAGCGTTGCGTCCCTCCACGGTCGCGCGATTCAGCTGGAATCGACGCTGACGGACGGATTCGGGAATCCCCGTTTGTAGAGCGAACGCCCGGTCGCGCTCGTTCATACCGCTGATCGCCGCCTCCGAGTCCGGGTGGAGCTCGATCCCGAAACGTTCGGCCCAGAACCGGCCCTCCGTGGCCGAGACAGCGTATTGCTGCGTCGCGTCGAAGGCGTGGGAGTGGTAGACCACCGCCTCGTCGACATAGGCCTTTTGGAAGCCGAGCCGCAGGGCTTCCGCCGCCCAGATCTGGTCCTCGCCCCAATCCACCTCGGGATAGGGCAGAATCTTCCAGGCTTCCCGGGACATCGCCGAGTTGTTGTCGGAGTAGAAGTGCATCGTCATCCCCCAATTCTGACTGCCGGGATAGATGAAGCTCGGCAGGCCGCCGTCGCGATCGATCACGTCGGGGAGCAGCGCGAGGCCGTCGAACATCTCCTGCATGTCGCGGCGCGTGAAGGGATCGTGTTCGGGATAAGCCTCGTGTCGTCCGATCACCCCCGCGACGCGTGGGCCGCGCGCGAATCCACCGACCAGGGCCGACAGCCAGCGCGCGTTCTTCGGACAGGCATCCTGGGTGATGATCGCGACGTAGTCGCCCTCGGAACGGGCGATCCCGAGATTGCGCGTCCGGCCATGCTGGAACTCCGACTTGTTGATCGTCTCGACCCGGAACGGGCCGCCGCGCTCCCGCACGCGCTCCGCGGTGCCGTCCGTCGAGCCGCTGTCGATGACGAGCACGTCGTAGGGGAAATCACAATTCTGCTGGGACAACGCGTCGAGGACACGGGTGAAGTCCGGGCCGGCATTGTAGGTCGGGATGAAGACCGTGGCACGTGTGCCTTTCCGCGAGGCGGGCGCGGGAAGGGTGGCGACGGAGACCGGTGTGAAGCCGGTCTCGCCGAGCCGCTCCAGGAGGGCGCCCTCCAATACGCGGGCGCTGCGTTCCCAGGAGGTTACTTGTGTGAAGGCAAAGCCCCGCGCCCGTTGCAGGGCCTGGCGATCCGGATCGGCGGCGAGGCTCTCGATCGCGTCGGCGATGGCGTAGGGCATCGGCCCCGCGAAGGTGACCTCGTCGTCCTTGAAGATCGCCCGTGTGCTCTCGGTGTCGATCTCGATGACCGGTAGGCCGCAGGCCATCATCTCCAGCGGAATGAGCGAGTAGTTCGTCGTCGAGAAAACCACGCCGAGGTCGCAAGAGCGGTAGAGTTCGCCGAGCTCCTTTGGGGTCAGGATGCCGTGCTGGACATGCGGGAACGCATCGTCGAACTGCAGATCCGCCTCGCCGAACAGCTCGGCCTGAAAGGGAAATCCGCGCTGCCGCAATAGTGCGAAGGCGGCGAAACCGAGCGTGACAGCCCGACGCGGTGTGTAGCGGCGTGCATAGAAGGCGATGCGAAGCGGCCGATCGGCGAGCGCGGGCAGAGTCTTGCCCGGAAAATACACTTCGTGGTCGGCACAGAGCTCCCAGGCCCGGGCCCAGCCGCCGCGTGCCTGCATACGCTCGAGGAGCCAGGTGCCAGCACAGAGATTGGCGAACCCGAAATCGTAGGTGGCCTCGGCGATCAGCGCGAGGTCACCGGCGGCGTGGAAATAGGGCTCGAAGTCCTGGATCAGGTAAAAGCGTTCCTTGACGTTCTGCACCTGCGCCACCGGATAGGCCGTCCAGCAATCCGTCGCGATGAGCACGTCGGCCGAGACCTGCCGCACGTCGTCCTGCAGGAAGCGGACATGGACGCGCGACCCGATCGGCCGATACCAGCGCTGGATCAGGCGCTTAGCCAGGGCCTGATCAGCGAAGTGCCCGGCATTCTGCAGCCAGAGGGTCTGGTGGTGTCCGAAGCGCTCGAGGCACTCGACGAGTCGGAAGATCGTCATGTGGCCACCGGCTCCCCCCTGCGCGAAGGCGGGCAGGACCCAGTGCACGTCGAGGGCGCCCGGGTTGTAGAGCCGGTTGATGGGCGCCACCGGGAGCGGCGGGCGCCGGGCGATCCGCGGCGTATCCCGGGGCCAGAGCGTGGCGGCCGCCGCCGTGCTGCTCTCGCGATCAGGCAGCCCCGAGACCGGGATCAGGTGCTCCCGGCGTTCGGTCATGTAGTTGCGCACCGCGTAGCCCGAGGCGCGCACGACCAGCGTCATGATCCGTTCCAAGGCGTGCGCGAGCGTTAGGTCGACCTGATCCGCCTCCTCCTCGAATCGCTCGAGAGTCGTCAGGGCGTCGGCGAGCCGCGCCAGGCTTGCGGTCCGGTACCAGGCCATCGATCCGGCCGGGTAGTCCGGCTGAATGCCGGCATCGGCCGGAAGTTCGAGGACGTCGAGGAAGTCGCCGATCGCGCGGCTGTTCTGTTCGGCATTCACGAATTCCCGGATCCGATAGAAATTGCGCGGATACAGGCAGCCGAGCTTCGGGTCCGCAGCGAAACGCTCAAGGACCCAGTCGACCAGCGCCTTCGATCCCAGGGTCTGATCGAAGAGATAGTGCCGCCACTCCGCCCCCCAGGAGACGTGGGTGCTGACCTTGGTGTGGAGATGGAGGACGATGTCGAACGCGCGCCAGATGTCCTGGCACCCGACCAGGAAGGGAGCGATGTCGCGACCCCGGTTCGGGACGACCCGGATCTCGGTGGGCTGCACCACCGAATGCCGGGCCAGGGCGCGGGCGATGAACTGCGCATCGGCCGAGGAGACGGTGGTGAGGACGAGGGTGGCGCTTGTCGGCAGGTTGCGGAAGCCCGGAATTAGCTCCTTGATCAGCTCCGGGTAGAAGCAATGCGCATGGACGCAGAGGCGCAGCGCGGGCGCGGCTGCCTGGACGGGGCGGTTCTCCAAGTCGACGGAGAGCGCCTCGGCGTTCGCCGTCTCGGGGACGGTGCGCTGGACCTGCTCGTAGTAGGTGTCGACGAGGCTCTTGCCGCGCCCCCCCTGCCGCACGACGGTCCGGTGGTAGAAGTCGGTATCGAAGCCCGAGGCTGGATCGCGGTGCTCGAACTGCCCATTATGAATAAAGTGCTGCAGCGGATCGATCTTTGCTGCGGCGACGTCCGGGTTGTGGGACACGTAGAAATTGGCATCGAAGACCGACCGGAAGGTCGCTTCGGCCGCGTCGGACGTCGTTGGCCGAGCCGCGGATCGATCGCGCCAGTGGTAGCTCCCGTAGCGTTCGACGCAATGCTCGGCCGGCGTCTTCTTCGTGACGTCGAGGGTCGGATGCGCAGCGATGAAAGCTTGGACGTCGAATTCGTCCGATGGACGACGCAATTCGGGGCCGCCGTCCAGCAGGTAATGGATCAGCGGGTTGATGCCAAAATCTCGGACGTCACGGTAGGCGCTGAGGTAGAACGACGTGTCGAAGAACGGTGAGGGCTTGAAGCCCATCTTCCAGCCAACGGTGTAGAAGTGCCGTTCCGCGCTGACGTAGCGGCCGAGACCGTAGCTCTTCTTGTAGAACTTCCTGTTGAACAGGACGGTCTTGCGAATTAAGCGGATATGTCGCTGAAAAGCTTTCCTCTTTCGCAGGAATTTCATGCCGATCCAAACCATGCCATGGGAAGCGAGACGCCGAGGCTCGGGATGTCGTCTCATCGAAAAACGCCCGGAGACCTTCCCGGCATCCGCCGGATCGGACGAAGGCTGACTGTGTTGCTCAGGGCCCTGTGCCGGGCATGGCCCTGATAGCACTCGGCCTTTGCCGGCGGCAATGCTTCGTGGACCGGGCGCCATGCCGCCAATCGGAATTCGCAGCCTGTATCCGGTTCTCGTCCGGCGGTCGACGCCATGATTTTGTGGTCTCAGGCGCTTCCGTCGTGGCGAATGTCGCACATCTTCGTTAGCTCGACCCGTGTCGGTGTGCGATGGGTTCCAGTAGATCTGCACCCCAGATCGGCCGGTTCGGTTTCGTGGTTGCCACTCCGCGATTGATGGACGTCGAATGAAAGCAATCTACACGGCGCGTGGCGATGGCCTCGGCACGCGGATGCTCTCGGCACTGTATGCCCGCATCCTGGCGCAGCAGCTCGGCCTGCCGCTCAAGGTGATCTGGTCGCCGCTGGGCGGCGCGAGCCTCTATGCCGATTACGAGCTGATGCACCCTCGGTTTCTGCTCGAGATCTTCGCCGATCGGTCGATGTTCACAGACCCCGATCCGGATTTGCGCGGAGAGATCCTGACGAGCGAGGAGGCCGCGCATGTGAGGCTTCGAAGCTTGTATCATTCCATGAACGCGCTCTCGGATCTGAGCCGGCAGGATCTGCCTGCGGCGCTCGATGAGGGCGAGGACCCGCTCTACGACTTTCCAGGGCCGCTCCTCGGCTTCATGGCCGCCGAGACCGATCTGGGCAGCGCCCTGGAAGCCGCGTGGTCGCGGGTGAACTGGAGCGCGCCCGTCCGTGACGCCGTCGCAACCGTCGGCAGGCGCATCGACCTCCCGACCTGCACCGCAGTTCACGTTCGCCGCGGCGACATTCTCGATGTCGTCAACCGCGGCGACCTGGAGCATCTCGTCAATGACGGGATGATGCAGATCCTGCAGCGCTACACGCCCCTGAGTGCCTTCTTCCGGCAGATCGACACGTCGATGCAGGGAGGCGACATCCTGGTCTGCACGGAGGACGAGGCGGTGGTGCGTCGATTCAGTGATCGGTATGGACGGGCGCGCGTCGCCTCCAGCATCGGGCTCGATCTGACTGAGAATCAGCGGGCGGCCACCGATCTCCTCCTGCTCTCGAAGGCTCGGCAGATCTTCGCGCCGGCCGTCAGCTACTTCTCGCACTGCGCCGCGGCCGTGAGCGGGGCCCGTCTCACGAACACGGCCTGGGAGCTTGGGGCCAGCCTCGACGAGATCCTGGCCTTCATCGATCGCAGCGACGCCACGCGGGTGCGGCAGGTCTCCGCCATCGCCTATGCCGCCGCGAGCCGCCTGGTCGCCGCGCAGGACCCGAGCCTCGCGGGACGCTTCCGGGCCCAGGCTCTGACCTTTGACGAGGGACTGTCCCGCCGCGTTCTGGGCGAGCACGAACCAGCGGCTTGAGCCGGTACGCCGTGCCCTCGTCCGCGCTGACGACCGGTCCGATGGGTTCCGGTGCGGCTCAAGGTCCTCCAAGCGCGCCCCGCGCCTCGGCCGCCCGAACCAGCGCGGTCAGCGTATGATTGACCGGCGTGGCGAGGCCGGCTGCCTGGCCTTTTCGCAGGATGAACCCGTTGAGATGGGCGATCTCGCTGGGCCTGCCCCGCGCCAGATCCTGGGCGGTCGAGGAGAGCTGGTCCGGCATGGTCGCCGCGAGGGCCAGGACCTGGGACAGGATGTCGGGCGGCACCGTGATGTCGGAGACCTCGGCGACGGCGACGCATTCGGCCACGAGGTCCGTCATCACGGCCTCGATGCCGGGCACGGCGAGCAGGCGGCCGTAGGGCAGCTGCGTGATCGCCGAGAGGGCGTTGTAGGCGCAGTTGACGATCAGCTTGCCCCAGAGGGCGTCGAGGGCGCGCTCGGAGACCTTCGTCGGGATGCCGGCGGCGGCGAACAGGGCGGCCACCGCCTCGCTGCGGGGAAACGGACCCATCACCAGGTCGCCGCGGCCGTAATGGCGGACATGGCCGGGTCCCGGCATCCCGGTGGCGACGTAGACGGCCACCGGAACCACTGGCCGGCCGAGCACCGCCTGCAGCCGCTCTGGATTGTCGACCCCGTTCTGGAAGCTCAGCACCGCCGCGTCCGGCGCCAGGAAGGGGGCGATCGCCCGGCCGACCGACTCGGTGTCGCCGGACTTGACGCAGACCAGCACCAGATCGGCGCCGGCCACCCCCGATGCCTCGGTCGTGGCCCGCAGGGGCACGGCTTGCCGACCGGTCGCGGTCTCCAGGAGAAGGCCGCGCGCCTGGATCGCGTCCACGTGGACCGCCCGTCCGACCAGGGTGACCGCGGCCCCGGCGCGCGCCAGCAGCCCGCCATAATAGCACCCGACCGACCCCGCCCCCATCACGGCGACCTTCATCCCGTCGTCTCCCTGCGTTCGATCCGGCAGCGAAGGCTTAAGGGAGGGCGATGCCCGCGGCCAGCGCGCCCCCCCCTGCCCGTTTCCCGCGGCCGGCGCCCGGGCGGCCGTTCTGCCCGCGCGGACATCGCCAGGACGACGGACAGAACCAGGACGACGGACGGAAGAGGTCGCACCGGGACGGGCAGCCCGACCGGAGCAGGCTCGGCCAAAAAAGTCGGTTCCGGCAGGAACCCCGCCCATGCGTCCGCGTTACGCGCGTGCGAGGCTCGAAGGCTCGCGATCAGGGCGCCGGTCCACGGGGCCGGCGTCCCTCGTCATCACGTTGCTCAACGGAGGATGTGGTCATGAGGACGTACGATGTGTCCCCCCTGTTCCGGTCCTCGGTCGGTTTCGACCGGCTGTTCGACCTGCTGACCCAGGCCGAGCGTGTGGAAGCCTCCACCGCTTGGCCGCCCTACAACATCGAGAAGGCGGCCGAGGACAGCTATCGCATCACCATGGCGGTGGCCGGCTTCACGCCGGACGAGATCGACCTCGTCCAGCACGACACCACCCTGCTGGTCACGGGCCAGAAGAAGGCCCCGGAGGGCGAGCGCCAGTACCTGCACCGGGGCATCGCCGCCCGGTCGTTCCGCCAGACCTTCAACCTGGCCGAACACGTCACCGTGCTGGGTGCCGCCCTGGAGAACGGCCTGCTCACGGTCGAGCTCAAGCGCGAGGTGCCCGAGGCCCTGAAGCCGCGCCGCATCGCGATCGGCTCGCCGCAGGGCCCGGTCGGACAGGACAATGCGCCCGCGCGAACCGTGGCGGCGCCGTCCGGCGAGTCCGAGGCCATCCGGTACGGGGCCGGGCAGTCCGAGGCCGCCTGAGCGGACGGACCGGCCCCCTTCACCCCTGAGCTCCTGCGCGGACCATCGGGTCCGCCGGGGTCGAACCAACGTCAACCATGCTGATGGAGAGAGCCATGAGTGTGAGAGATCTGCTTCCCTGGAACCGCAACGCGGGCGCCGCCGTGCCGGGCCCGATGCGCTCCGAACCGCTGAGCCCGTTCCTGACGCTCCACCGCGAGATGAACCGGCTGTTCGACGACGTCTTCACCGGCCTGAACGGCGTGCCCGCCCTCGGCCGGGCCGGCACCGGCTGGCCCAGCGTCGAGGTCGTGGAGACGGATCAGGGCCTGCGGGTGTCGGCCGAGCTGCCCGGCCTCGACGAGAGCGACGTCGAGGTGCTGATCGAGGACGGCGTCCTCACCCTGCGCGGCGAGAAGCGCTCGGAGACGAGCGACACGGCCCGCGGCTACACCGAGCGGTCCTACGGCCGCTTCGAGCGGACGATCGCGCTGCCTTTCGCCGTCGAGGAGGACAAGGCGCACGCCACCTTCCGGAACGGGCTGCTCAGCGTGACGCTGCCCCGCTCGGCCCAGGCTCCGGCCTCGGCGCGCCGCATCGCGATCAGCGGCGGCACGCCCGGCGAGACGGCCCACTGACGGGCACCCGGAACGCCTGACGCGGCGGGCGCGGACCCTGGGGGTCGCGCCCGCCGATCCAGCACGGACCGAATGATCCCTCGCTCACGAAGAGGAGGATGTGATGCACCTGTCGGACACCCCCATCGAGCGCCTCGGCCCCCTCGCCTCGGCCACTCTCCGGGCGACGGCCGTCGAGCCTTTCGAAGCCTTCGTCGCGCCGGGCGACGTCTTCCGGCATCCGCGCGAGGTGCTGGCCTATCCCGGCCTGTCGCTCGCCGAGAAGCGGGCCATCCTGGCCTCCTGGGCCTCGGATTCCCGCGCCGTCGAATCCTGCCCGGCCCTGCGCTGCCTCGAGGGTTGCCGGGCCGAGCCGGTTCCCCTCGACGCGGTGCTGGCCGCGCTCCAGGCCCTGGACGCGGTGCCGGCGATCCCCTCCGTCCCGCCCGTGATCCTGGCGGATCGGGCGGCGCGGTCCCCCGGCGACCCGCCGCCGCCGGACGGCCTCAACTGAGCGGGAGGCGCGGCATGCCGAACCTCGCGCGCAGACCATGGCCTCTCCGGCTCGGGTCCCCTCGACCGGACGGGCGCCGGGGGAAGACCGGGGCGCCGGCCGCGGCCGACGCCGCGCGGCTCGGCGACGGCCTCCTCACGACGGGCCTCTGCGTCGGGCTCGCCGCACGCCTGCCGGCCGCACTGACGGGGCCGGTCCTGGCGGCCCTGCTCGGCGCCGCCGGCGGGCTCTGGCTCGCCGTGGCCCTCACGGGCGACGAGGCGCGCTGCGATTCGCGTCGCGCCACGGCCTCGGCGGCGGCCACCCGGGCGGTGACGGCCTGGGACATGGCCCTGGTCTTCCTCGCCGCCGGCGCCGCCGTGCGGACGGCCGCCCTCCCCTGGCCCTGACGGCGGCGGGAGACGGCCATGATCACGGTCGTGAGCAACCTCGAACGCGTGGTGCGGTACCGAACGCCCCGGCTTGCCGTCGTCGCCGGCCCCGGGCGCCGCGATCCGGACTGGGAGCGGGCGCTCCTCAACCCGGCCGCGGTGTTCGGCACCGTGCGGGCGGTCCTCGATCACCCGCGCATGACGCGCGGCGTCAAGCGGGAGATCCTGCGGCGCTGGGCCTGGGACGAGTACCTCAAGGAGCTGGCCGCCTCCGAGGGCATGGCGGAGGGGGAGCCCTCGCGCCTCGACGAGGTCCGGGCCGCGCTGCTCGGGCTCGATGCGGTCCGGCCGCCGCGGCCGTCGGCCCCCGCGGCGGCGATCCCGTGCCCGCTCCCGCGCGCGGCGGAGGAAAGCCTCGCCGCCTGACGTCACCGGCGCAGCCGGACCGCCTCGGACAGGTGCCGCTCGGGCCTGTCCGCCCGGCTCGCCGAACCAACGGGACGACCTTTGCTTCTCGGAAGGAGGGTCACGACGATGAGAGGCACCCCACACGACAATCCGACCCGGTTCGGCCTTCTCTGCGCGGGGCTCGGCGCCCTGCTCCTGCTCTCGCCCGCGATCCTGGGGGCGCACGCCCTTCCGGAGGCCGGCCGAGACCCGCCGGGGCTGTGGAGCGCCGCGTTCGCCGGCGCCCTGCTGGTCCGGCTCGGCCTCTCGGCCGCCCTGCGGTTCCGCCCCTGGAAGGCCCGGGCCATGATCGCGGTGGGCGCCTGGCTCGTGGGTGCTCCCTGGCTGCCGCCCTTCGGGCAGGCGGCCGGCCCGACGCTCCTGCACGCGGCACTGGGTCTCGCCGTGCTGGTCCTCGGTGTCGCCAGCCTCCGACCCCGGGCCGGCGGCGGCTGGCCCTGGCAGCGGAGGACGGAGCCATGCTGACGGCCTTCGTCCTCGCCGCCACGGCCTCGGGCGGCCTCACCGTGCTGTCGGCGCCTCTGCCGTTCCGGGCACTGAGCGCGTGCCGCTATCCACCCCCGCGCGAGCGGCCCCGGGGCTCCGTCGCCCGCGCGGGCGCCGCGCCGATCGAGGGCGTCCGCCCCGGCATCACCGGGCCGGTACCGAACCCGAATGCGTCCGCCGGGATTTCGGCGGCGCTGCGCCCGGGGGATCGGGTCCCGCGCGGCTGCACCGGCCGGGCTGCATGATGGGCGCAGAAAAATCCCCGGAAGGAAAATCCGCAGCAGAGACATCCCCAGCAGAGACATCCCCAGACAGTCCAGCCGGGAGTTCGACCGTGGACCCATCCGCATCGGAAGCCGGCGGCGCGCCGGAGCGCCGGCCCCTCGGGCGCCACATCTCGGCCGCCTTCGACACGCTGCGGGAGACGCGCCGGGCCTGGCCGGGCCTCAGCCTCTACGAGCGCTTCGAGGAGGTCGTCGTAGTCGGGCTCACCGCCCTGATCGCGCTGATCATCGTCGCGGCGATGGTCAATCTCTGCTTCCGGGTGATTCTACTGCTGGTGTTCGGCCTGCTCGACCCGGCCGAGCACAGCGTGTTCCAGGCCGTGTTCGGCATGATCTTCACGGTGCTGATCGCCCTCGAGTTCAACCACTCGATCCTGAGCGTGCTACATCGTCAGGAGAGCATCATCCAGCTCCGCACGGTCATCCTGATCGCGCTGCTGGCGCTCGCCCGCAAGTTCATCATCCTGGACGCCAGCAAGACGGAGCCCCTGACCGTGCTCGGCCTCGCCGCCGCCGTCCTCGCCCTCGGGGCCGTGCACTGGCTCGTGCGCGACCAGGACCGCAAGGACGGCCGGACCGCCCTTCGGGCGACGAAGCCCGGCGAGGTTTGAGCCGCCGGCCCGCGTCATCGGGGCCGGCGGCGCGGCGCGTCAATCGTAGGGGTCGTAGGCCGGTCCGTCGCCGTAGCCCACCGGGCGCGGGCCGAAGCGGCGGAGGCCGTAGACGCCCTCGCGCTCCACCACCACGTCGCGGATCACGGGCCGGGGCCGGTACACCACCGGCGGCTCCTCGATCACCTCGCGCACGAACCGGCGCGGCGGCACCACGGGACGCTCGACGATGACCTCGCGGACGATGTCGCGGGGCGGGACGACGACGCGCCGCTCCACCACCGTGCGGCGGGTCACCACCGTCTCGGGTTCGTCGTAGGCGTCGTAGCCGTAATCGGCCGCCCGGGCGGAAGAGGGCCCCAGGAACGCGCCGGAGATCAGTCCGGCAGCGGCGAGCCCGGCCAATGCGATCTGTCTCATGCTCTCGAATCCTCATCGTCGTCGAACAGGGCCGCGCAGGGCAACCATGCCCGACAACGCCGAGGGGCGGCGTTTGGTCGATTCTCCGCCCGATCGCGGCGCCGATCGGTCGACCACCTCTCAGTCGATCACCTCGACCACCCGCCGGGTGCCCGGCTCGACCAGCACCGGGTGGTCGTTGACGATGGTGTAGTTGTAGCCCTTGAGGGCGAATTCCGAGGGGACGTCGTAATAGACCACGCCGTCCTCGGGCAGCACCGCGCCGACCCGGACGGTGCCCTGATAGGCGTAGGACGGGCGCCGCTCGGCGCTGGCATAGATCCGGAAGCGCTCGCGCCGGTCGACGCCGAGGATGCCGTTGGCCGTGCCGACGGCGGCGCCGATCGCGCCGCCCACCACCGCGCCCAGGGGCCCGGCCGCCAGCTCGCCCCGGGCAGCCCCTTCCTGCGCGCCCTGGACGAGGCCCTGCGCCTGGGCGGCGCCGAGACCGGCCAGGACGAGGGCCGAGGCGGCGGCGAGAATCTTGAGGGTCATGGGGACGGCTCTCCGGTCGGACTGAAGCGTGGCTGTGAGGGGGCAACGCGGATCGTCGCCACTAGTGCCGCCGCGCGGCCGACGATGGCCGCCCGTGGCGCGGCGGACACAGCGGCGTCACGGGGCTCGGTCATGGCTTGGCCGAAGCGGGAACGGGTTCGGTTCCTGCCGGGACCCATCAGGCTGGGAGGAGAACCGATGGCGGCCGTCGAGACGATCGAGGCGCTGGAGCGCATCTACGGAGATGTCGGCGCCGTCGGCGAGTCCGCGACGGCCAAGGTCGCCGACCACGTCACCCCGGATTACGCGCGCTTCATCGCGGCGGCCCCCTTCCTCGCCCTCGCGACCGTCGGCCCGGAGGGGCTGGACTGCTCGCCGCGCGGCGACGTCCCGGGCTTCGTGCGGGTCGCCGACCCGCGCACGCTCGTCCTGCCGGACCGGCGCGGCAACAACCGGATCGACAGCCTGCGTAACGTGGTGCGCGACCCGCGGGTCGGGCTGATGTTCCTCATCCCAGGCATCGGCAACGCGCTGCGCGTCAACGGCCGGGCGGTGATCGAGGACGACCCGGCCCTGCTCGCCGGCCTGTCCGTCGACGGCAAGGCGCCGCGCACCGCCCTGGTGGTCCGCGTGGGCGAGGTCTATTTCCAGTGCGCCCGCGCGCTGATCCGGTCCGGCCTGTGGCGCCCGGAGAGCCGGGTCGATCCCCGATTCCTGCCGAGCCCCGGCCGAATCCTGGCTGGGCTGAGCGAGGGCCGCCTCGGCGGCGAGGCCTACGACGCGGCCTGGGCCGAGCGGGCCCGCCAGACGATGTGGTGAGCGCCCCGGCGCGGTCCGCATCCGGCACGGATGCGAATTCGCACCGCCCCCTGGCCGGCTTGGCGCTGATGATGCATCTGAGCCGCCTTTCGTCCCGCAGGCCCCCGGACCCGATGACCGCCTTCCCACCTCGTCCCCGCGCCGTTTCGGCCGCCCGCCCTGCCCCGTTCCGGACCGGGACGGCGCCGGCGCGGCGAACCCGCGGCGTCGGGAGGCCGGCATGAGCGAGCTCGACGGCTGGGCGGAGCGGCGCCGCATCGCCGAACAGGGGCGCGGCGAGCGGCCCTGGTCCCTCTGGGGGCCGTATCTGAGCGAGCGCCAGTGGGGCACGGTGCGGGAGGATTACAGCCGCGACGGCAATGCCTGGCGCTCGCTGCCCCACGACGAGGCGCGCTCGCGGGCCTATCGCTGGGGCGAGGACGGGCTCGCCGGCCTCTGCGACGAGCGCGGGCAGATGTGCCTCGCCCTCGCCCTCTGGAACGGGCGCGACCACATCCTGAAGGAGCGGCTGTTCGGCCTCGCCAACGAGGAGGGCAACCACGGCGAGGACGTCAAGGAGGTCTACCACTACCTCGACGCGGTCCCGAGCCACTCCTACCTCAAGTTCCTCTACCGCTATCCCCAGGGGGCCTATCCCTACGACGACCTCGTGCGCGAGGGCCTGCGGCGCGGCCGCGACCAGCCGGAATACGAGATCGAGGACACGGGGCTGTTCGCCGAGAACCGCTTCTTCGACGTCACCGTGGAATACGCCAAGGAGGACGTGGAGGACATCCACGTGGTGATCACGGCGGTGAACCGCGGCCCCGAGACCGCCGACCTGCACATCGTCCCGCAGCTCTGGTTCCGCAACACCTGGTCGTGGCGCGAGGAGGGCGCACAGAGCCGCCCGAGCCTCACCCTGCGCCACGACGGCGGCATCGCCTGCGACCATCCCCGCCTCGGGCCCTACCGGCTCAGCTTCGACGGCTATCCCGATCCGCTCTTCTGCGAGAACGACACCAACCTGCGCCTGCACGGCTGGGAGCCCGACGCCCCCGGCCCGTTCAAGGACGGCCTGCACGCGGCGATCGTCGACGGCGACGACGGCGCCGTGCGGCGCGATGCCGGCACCAAGGTCGGGCTGCACTACTTCCGCCAGCTCGAGCCGGGGGAGACCACCCGGGTCACCCTGCGCCTCTCGGCCGGCGCGCGCCTGCGCCCGGTGGACCGCGAGGGCACCATCGTCCACCGCCGCATCGCCGAGGCGGACGCCTTCTACGAGGCCCTGCAGGACGGCATCGGGGACGCCGATTCCCGCGCCATCTACCGGCAGGCCGCCGCCGGCCTGATCTGGTCGAAGCAGCTCTACGCCTACGACGTCCGGCTCTGGCTCAAGGGCGACCCGCTCCAGCCTGTCCCGCCGAGGGAGCGCGACGGCGGCCGCAACGCGCATTGGCGCCACTTCGCGGCGGCCGACGTGCTCTCGATGCCGGACACCTGGGAATATCCCTGGTTCGCCGCCTGGGACCTCGCCTTCCACTGCCTGCCGCTCGCGCTGCTCGACCCGGACTTCGCCAAGAAGCAGCTCCTGCTCCTCACCCGCGAATGGTACATGCACCCCAACGGCCAGCTGCCGGCCTACGAGTGGGAGTTCGGCGACGCCAACCCGCCGGTCCATGCCTGGGCCACCTACCGGGTCTTCGAGATCGACCGCGACCGGCGCGGCGGGCGCGGCGACCTCGCCTTCCTGGAGGGCGTGTTCCACAAGCTCCTGATCAACTTCACCTGGTGGGTGAACCGCAAGGACGCGGAGGGCCGCAACGTCTTCCAGGGCGGCTTCCTCGGCCTCGACAATGTCGGGGTGTTCGACCGCTCGCGCCCGCCGCCGGGCTTCGGCCGCATCCACCAGGCCGACGGCACCGCCTGGATGGCGATGTACGCCCTCAACATGATGCGCATCGCCCTCGAGCTGGCGCTGCACAACGACGTCTACGAGAGCACCGCCTCGAAGTTCTTCGAGCACTTCCTCCTCATCGCCGAGGCGATGACCGACATGGGCGGCGAGGGCTTCGGCCTCTGGGACGAGGAGGACGAGTTCTACTACGACGAGGTCGACATCCCGGGCGGCGGCATGCTGCCCCTGCGGGTCCGCTCGGTGGTGGGGCTGGTGCCGCTCTTCGCCGTCGAGGTGATCGAGCCCTGGGTGCTCCAGCGCCTGCCCGATTTCGCCCGGCGCCTGAACTGGCTCCTGGAGAACCGCCCCCACCTCGCCTGCCTGGTCTCGCGCTGGGACGAGGGCGGCGTGCAGGACCGCAAGCTCCTGTCGCTGCTGCGCGGCCACCGGATGAAGGCGCTCCTGCGCCGGATGCTCGACGAGGCCGAGTTCCTCTCGGCCCACGGCATCCGCTCCCTGTCGAAGGCGCACCGGGACCAGCCCTATGCGCTCAACGAGTTCGGGGCCTCCTTCACGGTCCGCTACGACCCGGCCGATTCCACCTCGAACATGTTCGGCGGCAACTCGAACTGGCGCGGGCCGGTCTGGATGCCGATGAACTACCTCATCATCGAGGCCCTGCGCCGCTTCCACACCTATTACGGCGACGACTTCCTGGTGGAGTACCCCACCGGCTCGGGCGACCACCTCACCCTCGCGGCCATCGCGGACGCCCTGGAGGACCGGCTGATCGCCCTCTTCGCCAAGGACGCGGAGGGCCGCCGCCCGATCTTCGGCGACCGCCCGCCGATCCCGCCGGCCCCCGGCGCCGAGGAGGCGCTGCTGTTCCACGAGTTTTTCGACGGCGACACCGGCCGCGGCCTCGGCGCCTCGCACCAGACGGGCTGGACCGCGCTGATCCTGAACCTGCTGCACACCCGCGCCCGGCGGTCCCCCGCCCCGCCCTCCGGAGACCCGTCCTAGGCGTCGTGCCCGAGGATCGCCAGGATCTCCCGGCGCCGGCGGATCAGGTCGGGATCGTCCCGGTGACGCGGATAGGGCGCGTCGTTGGCGATGTCGGCGCGGATGCGCGCCGGCCGGTCGCTGAGGACGACGACCCGCTGGGCGAGCACCAGCGCCTCCTCCACGTCGTGGGTGACGAGGATGGCGGTCAGCCCGGTCTCCTGCCAGAGGCGGACGAGCTCGCCCTGCAGGGTCAGGCGGGTCAGGGCGTCGAGCTTGCCCAGGGGCTCGTCGAGGAGGAGCAGGCGCGGATCGTTGACCAGCGCCCGGGCCAGGGCCGTGCGCTGGGCCATGCCGCCGGAGAGCTGGTGCGGATAGGCCTCGGCGAAGCCCGAAAGGCCGACGCGGGCCAGCGCGGCGTCGACCCGGTGGCGGTTGTGGCGCAGCAGGCCGCGGGCCTCGAGGCCGAGCGACACGTTCCCCCGCACGGTCCGCCAGGGATAGAGCGTCGGGTCCTGGAAGACGAGGAGCCGGCTCGGATCGGGTCCGGTGATGGCCGCGCCGTCGAGGTCGAGGCGCCCGGCATCGGGCGGTTCGAGGCCGGCCGCGAGGCGCAGCAGGGTCGACTTCCCGCAGCCCGAGGGGCCCAGCAGCGCGACGAAGGCGCCGGGCTCGATCGTGAGGTCGATCCGGTCGAGGACGGGCAGCGGCGCGTCCTTGATCCGGAAGGCGTGGGAGACGCCGCGGATGTCGAGCGCCGCGCCGCGGGGCGTCGCGTGCGCAAGCGGGGCGGCTACCATTGGACGAGGCCTTTCTGCCACGACAGCACCCGGTCGCGCAGGCGGAACAGCAGGGTGATGAGGCTGGAGCACATCAGCGCCATGGCGATGAGCGCGGCGTACATGTTGGCGTAGGCCGCCCAGCCCTGCGCCCATTGCAGGTACCAGCCGAGGCCGGACTTCACGCCGAGCATCTCGGCCACGACCAGCACGGCGAAGGAGGCCCCGAGCCCCATGAACAGCCCGACGAAGACGTGCGGCAGGGCCGCCGGGATCGCCACCTTGCGGATCAGGAAGCTCTGCGACGCGCCGAGGGTGCGGGCGACGTCGTAATAGGATCTGTTGGCCGCCGCGATCCCCGACCAGGTCAGGACCGTGACCGGGAAGCCCGTGGCCAGGGCCACCAGGAAGGTCGAGGCCGACCAGGACGAGGGGAATACGAAGAAGGCCAGGGGCAGCCAGGCGGTGGCCGGCAGCGGGCCGACGAAGCGCAGGATGGGATGCACCCAGTAGCCGGCTCTGCGCGACCAGCCCACCGCGACGCCGAGGGCGAAGCCCGCCAGCGCCCCGAGCAGGTAGCCCCCCGCCAGGAGCTTCAGCGAGGCCAGGATGCTGCCGCCGAGCTTCGGCCAGTCCTCCAGGAAGACTTCGAGGATCGCCTGGGGCGGTGGAAAGAACGGCATCGGCAGGAGCGCGTACTTCGCCGTGACGAGCTCCCAGGCGATCAGGCCGAGGCCGAGCACCAGGAGCCACGGCCCCCAATGCCCGAGGCGTGCGCCGGGGCGCCCGAGCCGGGTCCGGACGAGACCGGCCAGGATCAGGACGCCGCCGAGGGCGGCGGCGCCCTGGGCGAAGACCGCCGTGTAGGGGAAGTCCCCGTCCTCGGGCAGGCCGACGCTGACCGCCGCGACGCTGAGCCAGGCGGCTCCGGCGGCGACCAGACCCCACCCGATCGCGCCGCTGCGGCGCAGGCCCGCGGCCGCATCGCCGATGCGCGGCCGGGCCGGGTTCTTCGCGGCACGAGGGGCGGCGGCCGGCCCGGCGGGGTCGCGGCGCGGGAGGGCGTTCGAGAGGGCGCTCGTCATGCTCGCGCCCCTCAGCTCAGCACGTCGGCATAGACGCGCTCGGCGAACTTCGCCGTGTCGGTGCTCCGGCGCAGGACGTTCACGCGCTTCAGTTCGTCGCCGTAGAGGGCGATCTCCTGCTTCAGCGTGGCGCCCACCGGGGCATGGCCGTGGGTGTGGCTGCGCAGCATCGCCGCCAGGTCCGCCACGGAGCCCTTGCCGCCATAGTTCGAGAAAACGCGGGCGGCCTCCTCCGGATCGGCATGGACCCGATGGCCGCCGGCCAGCACCGCGCGGGTGAGCGCGGTGGCGACGGCCCGGTCGTTGCGGATCAGGCTGCCGCGCAGGGCCACGACGCAGCAGGAGCGGTTGGCGTAGATCCCGGTCAGGTTGGTGGCGACCTCCGTGAGGCGGGAATCCTTGAGCCAGATCCAGGTGCGCGGATCGGAATCGGCGAGCGCCTGGGCCTCACCCTTCTCCACCGCGAGGTTGAGGAGATCGGAGGGGTAGGGCCGCCACTCGACCTCGCGCTCCGGATCGATCCCGGCATCGGCGAGCAGCAGCGCGAAGAAGTTCTTGGCCGGGCTCGCGTGATCGCTGATCGCGATGGTCTTGCCCTTCAGGGAGGCGATGTCGCTGATGCCGGCGGACTTGGCGCCGAGCAGGCGCAGGCAGCCGCCGTGCAGGCCGGCGGTGATCTTTACGTCGAAGCCCTGCTCCAGGGGTTTCAGCCAGCGCAGGGCCATGCCGATGCCGGCATCGGCCTTCCCCGTGGCGATGGCCTCCAGCAGCGCCTCGGTCGAGCCGCCGAAATTGATGAATTCCACGTCGAGGCCGTGGGCGGCGAAGATCCCGCTCTCCTTGGCGACCGGCGCGGAGGCCGTGCAGATCGCGTTGGCGTTCCAGACCAGCTTGATCGGCCGCAGCGGGCCGGTCGCGGCGCTGGTCTCGGCCGCGGCCCGGCAGAGCGGCCCCGGATCGAAGGGCAGGCCGGGGCCGGGTCCCCAGGCTCGCCCCGCGCCGGAGGCGAGGCCCAAGGGCAGGGCCGCCGCGACCGAAGCGCCGGCGCGCAGCAGGCGGCGCCGGGACAGGAGGGCATGCGTCATCGTCGTCTCCGAGGCTCGCGGGAGCCCGATCCGTCAGGTTGGTCGGCAGGTCGGTCCGGGGGTGTGGGGCGTCAGCCGATGGGCTGGCTCAGGTAGGCCACCATCATCTCGGCCACGGCCCGGTCGGCATAATCCGACACGCTCTCGCGCCAGCCGACGGGGAAGGCCTCGACGACCCTGCGGCCGGCCAGGATCTCGGAGAGTTCGTCGGGCAGGAGCCCGTTCTCGATCGCCGCGGCGACGGCGGCCCGGCCGTAGCTGCGCCGGGCCTTGCGCGACCCGAGGAGGAGCGCGGGGCTCGCCGCCCCGGCCGGCTCAAAGGCTGTGGTGTGAAAGCTCATGGTCCTCGTCCCTGCCGAAAGATCTGCCTGTCTGCGTCGCGTCGCGTACGAGGCTCGGGCAACAGAGGGCGGGGCGGAGGGAGAGCTGCATCGGCTGGATCATCGGATCGTCTCCGGTCGGCGGCGTGCGGGGGCTGCCGATCATCTTGAGATTAGCCACATCGCACGGAAATGTGCTTCCAAAGATCAGTCGAAGGGGAGAGCGGCGTCGCGCCGAAGGGCGATTCGACGAAAGGCTCAAGCGGCGAGCCGGTCGCCCAGGTGGTCGGCCACCGCCCGGGCGAGGGGGCGGGCCGCGTCGCGGATGTCGGGCACCGCGATGCATTCCCAGACCACGCCGCGCAGCATCGGCCCGAAGGCCCAGATCGGCGATTCGCGCGGCGGGCCGGCGACCTGGCCGCCGGGGCTCGCCGCGATCCCGAGGCCGAACGGGCCGGGCCGGACGAGACCGCGGGCCAGCAGGTTGCGGATCAGCGGGTCGTCGGTCTCGGCGAGCCGGCTGAAGCCGGTGGCGTCGAGGATGCCCTGGGCGTCGATCCGCTCGCGCCCGCCGGTGCCGCGCGGGCGGAGCGTCACCACCGCCCCGTCCGGCCCGTCGTCGATGGCGAGGAGGCGCGCCGCCCGCACGACGAGGCCGCCGGCGCGGATCTCCGCCGCGACGGCCTCCGCCGCCGGGGGCGCCGTGCGGTGGCGATGCACGTCCCAGTAGGGGCGGACGTGGCGCAGGAGGCGCGCCTGCTCGGCCCGCGGCAGGCCGGTCCAGAGCGCATCGGTGATCGGCCGCAGGGCGTCGATGACCCCGCGCCAGTCCGCGCCGGCCGCGGCGGCCGCGGCCATCTCGCCCCGCACGGCGGCGACGAGCCTGCGCGCCGAGGCCCGGATCTCGGGGGTGAGGTCGGGGCGCCGGCCCGGCGGCACCGCCGCGTGGGGCTTCGGCAGCAGCCCCCGGCGGGACACGGCGATGATGCGCCCGGGAAAGCCCTGGCGGCGCAGGGCCGCCACCGAATCCATCATGGTCAGGCCGGTGCCGATCACCAGCACGTCGCGTCCCGGATCGAGGGCGCCGAAGGCCTCCGGGCGCCAGGGATCGAGCCGGTACCGGCTCGGCGCGACCGCCGGCCCCGGGAGGTTGCCCATTGCCAGGACGAGGCCCGCCACGAGCCGGGGCGGCACGCCGTCGCCGTGCAGCCGGAAGCCCTCCGGCACCGGCTCGACATCGACGATCCCGGTCCTGTCCGCGATGAGCCGGTCGCCGGCCTCGGCGCTGAGGCGCGCCCAGCGCTCAGCGAGGTAGCGGCCGTACAGCCCCCGCGAGGCGAAGGTGCCGGCCTCGGTCTCGCGCAGGCCGGTCCGCTCCACGGGGTCGAGGTCGGCCCGGGCCAGCCAGTCCGAGAACGCCTCCGGGCGTTCGGGGTCGGCGCTCATCTGGGCGGCGCGCAGGTTGAGGAGGTGGTCGGGGTTGCGGGTGGAATAGGCCAGCCCGAGGCCGAAGGCGTGGTCCCGCTCGTAGAGCGCGACCGGGCGCTCCGGCGGCAGGGCGCGCAGCAGCTGCTCCGCCGCCATCATGCCGCTGAAGCCGCCGCCGATGACCGCGATGGGCAGGGGCCGGGAGATCGTGGTCATGGGTCGGGGCTCCGGCGGGCGGGTCGGCCCGGCTCTTACGGATGTTCTTTATAGAGAACAAGACCGCGCAGATTTTCGAAACGGCGAGAGATGATGCCGGGCCGATCCGCAGATGTCGGTGCGTGTTTGGGCTTCTTGGAAGATCCCAGCGCAAGATCTTCTCGCATGTCCTGCATTCGGGAAAGGGTCTTCTGCGAGGGCGTGTTCTTAAAAACGAACGTTCTCGTTGACTCACGGCGGCGGGAGCCGGACGATGGTCGGGTGCGGCGGCCCCTGGCCGGGCCGCCCGAATCCCGCGCTCGCGCGCCCCGAACATCGCGAGTCCAGCCCCGCCCGATGCCATCCGCTTCCCCCACGCGTGACCCCGTTGCCGCCCTCGCCGCGCGCTTTGCCGAGCGGGCGGCGGAGTCCGACCGCACCGGGCAGTTCGCGCACGGCAACATCGCCGCATTGCGGAGCGCGGGGCTCCTGGGCCTGACCGTGCCGGAGCGGCTGGGCGGTGCCGGGGCCGGCCTCGGTCAGGCCGCTTCGACGGTTGGCGCCCTGGCGCAGGGCGACCCGTCGACGGCCCTGGTCCTGGCGATGCACCTCATCCAGCAGGCGCTGATCGCCCGGCCCGGATCGTGGCCCGCCGGCCTCGCGGACCGGGTCGGGCGGGCCGCCGTGGCGGACGGCGCCCTGATCAACGCCCTGCGGGTCGAGCCGGATCTCGGGACGCCGGCGCGCGGCGGCATCCCCGCGACGGTGGCGCGGGCGACCGCCGACGGGTGGCGTGTCAGCGGCCGCAAGATCTTCTCCACCGGCAGCCCCGCCCTCGCCTACGGCCTCGTCTTCGCCCGCACCGACGAGGCCGCGCCGCGCATCGGCAACCTCCTGGTGCCGATGGATGCGCCGGGCGTCCGCGTGGTCGAGAGCTGGGACCATCTGGGCCTGCGCGCCAGCGGCAGCCACGACGTGACCTTCGACGACGTGTGGGTGCCGCACGACCACGCGGTGGATCTGCGCGCCCCGGAGGGCTGGCGGGTGCCCGATCCGGACCAGCAGGCCTGGAACGGCGTGCTGATCGCCGCCCTCTACGACGGCGTCGCCCGGGCGGCCCAGGCCTGGCTCGTCGCCTTCGCCCAGGGTCGTCGTCCGGCGAGCCTCGGCGACAGCCTCGCCACCCTGCCCCGCTTCCAGGAGGCGGTCGGCGAGAACGCGCGGCTCCTGGCCCTCGACGCCCGCCTGATCCGCGCGCTCGCCGCGGAGACGGACCGGGGCGCCGCCCCCTCCCCCGAGGAATCCGGCTTCCTCAAGCTCACCGTGACCGAGAACGCGGTCGCGGTGGTGCAGCGGGCGGTGGAGCTGTCCGGCAATCCCGGCCTGTCCCGCGCCAACCCGCTGGAGCGGCACCTGCGCGACGTCCTGTGCGGGCGCATCCACTGGCCCCAGGGCGATGCCGTGCGAACGGCCGCCGGCCGGGCCGCGCTCTCCCTCTGACTCCGGCCTTCACGCCTCCGCCCCACGCCGCAAGGAGACCCCATGAGCTTCCTCAGCCCCGACGCCGTCGAGTTCATCGGCTTCGCCGCCCCGCGCCACCAGTCCGAGATCCACGCGCCCACCGGCCCGGCCATCGACCGGGACTATCTGCGCCTGCTCGCCCAGGCGCATGAATGGGGCGGGTTCGACCGCATCCTGGTGGCGTTCTACGCCACCGCGCCCGACGCGCTCCTGCTCTCGGCGCAGATCGCGGCGGTGACCGACCGCATCGGCCTGATGATCGCCCACCGCACCGGCTTCACTGCCCCGACGGTGGCCGCGCGCCAGTTCGCGACCCTCGACCAGCTCACCGGGGGGCGCGTCGCCATCCACGCCATCAGCGGCGGCGACGACCGCGAGCTCGCCCAGGACGGCGATCACCTGACCAAGGACGCGCGCTACGCCCGCACCGACGAGTTCCTGACGATCGCCCGGCAGGTCTGGACCGCCGCGAGCCCCTTCGACTTCGCCGGCGCGCATTACCGGGTCGACCGTGGCTTCTCCGAGGTGAAGCCGGTCGATCCGCGCGGCATCCCGGTCTATTTCGGCGGCGCTTCGCCGGCCGCCATCGCGGTGGCGGGCCGCCACGCCGACACCTACGCCCTCTGGGGCGAGAGCCTCGACCAGGTCCGCGAGGCGATTCGGCAGGTCCGTGCGGCGGCGGCCCCGCACGGGCGCGACCCGCGCTTCAGCCTGTCGTTCCGGCCGATCCTGGCCGAGACCGAGGAGGCCGCCTGGGCGCGGGCGGAGGACATCCTGGCCCGGACCCGCGCCACCCGGGCCGCGCAGGGGCTCGGGCCCGCGGCCACCCCGCAGAACGAGGGCTCGCGAAGGCTGCTGGCGGCGGCCGCGCAGGGCAACCGCCTCGACACCCGGCTCTACACCGCCATCGCGCGGGAGACCGGGGCGTCGGGCAACTCCACCGCGCTGGTCGGCACGCCCGAGCAGGTCGCCGAGGCCTTGCTCGCCTATCACGACCTCGGGGTGCGCACCTTCCTGATCCGCGGCTTCGACCCGCTGGAGGACGCTCTCGCGTATGGCCGCACCCTGATCCCGGCCTTCCACCGGCTCCTGGCCCGGCGCGGCACCCGGGCGGAGGCGGCGTGATGCGGTTCCCCCTCGCGGCCCTCGCGCTCCTCGCCCTCGCTGGGTTCGCCCGCGCCGACGAGACGGTTCTGCGCGTCGGCGACCAGCGCGGCAACGCCCGCGCGCTGATGGAGGCGGCCGGGGTGCTCTCCGACCTGCCCTACCGCCTCGACTGGAGCGAGTTCCCCGCCGCCGCTCCGCTGCTGGAGGCGCTCAATGCCGGGGCGATCGACGCCGGCGGGGTCGGCGACGCGCCCTTCACCTTCGCGGCCGCCGCCGGGGTGCCGGTCAAGGCGTTCCTGGCCTTCCGCAACCGGCAGGACGGCCTCGCCATCCTGGTCGCGCAGGACTCGCCGATCCGGTCCGTCGCGGACCTGAAGGGGAAGAGCATCGCCACCAACCGCGGCTCCATCGGCCACCAGGTCGTGCTGGCGGCGCTGGAGGAGGCGGGCCTGCCGGCCAGCGCCGTCACCCTGCGCTTCCTGCCGCCGGCGGACGCCAAGATCGCTCTCGCCAGCGGCAGCGTCGACGCCTGGGCGACCTGGGAGCCCTACACCTCCACCGCCGAGCTCGCCGGCCTCGCCCGGGTGGTCCGGGACGGCAACGGCATCACGCCGGGCCTCAGCTTCGCGGTGGCGAGCGAGGCGGCGCTGAAGACCAAGCGGGCGCAGCTCGCCGATTTCGGCCGGCGCCTCGTGGCTGCGCGGGACTGGGCCCTGAAGGACCCCGCCCCCTACGCCGCAATCTGGTCGAAGCTGATCGGCCTGCCCGAGGCGGTGCCCCTGCGCTGGTTCGCCCGGGCCCAGTACCGGGCCGTGCCGATCGACGACGCTGTGATCGCCGACGAGCAGCGCAACATCGACCTCTACGTGCGCGCCGGGCTGATCCCGCCGGCCCGCGCGCCGAAGGCCGAGGCGATCCTCGATCGCAGCTTCGAACCCGGCGCCGCCGCGGTACGATAGGCCGCGACCCAAAGCGCGAGAGGCGATCCATGCACGGCGACCACGATCATCCCCACGACCATGACCACAACGACCACGGACACGCCCACGAGGCGGCCGAGCGCTGGAAGCACGACGGCGTGCGGGTGATCCCCGGCGACAGGCTCGACGCCAACACGGCCCAGACGCCGGGCATGTTCCGGCAGGCGGCGATCAACCATGCCCGGGTCGGCGCCCAGAAGATCTGGGCCGGCACCGTGGCGATCGCCCCCGACGCCAAGACCGGCGTCCATCACCACGGCGCCCTGGAGAGCGTGATCTACGTGGTCTCGGGCCGCGCCCGGATGCGCTGGGGCGACCGGCTCGAATACGTGGCCGAGGCCGGCCCCGGCGACTTCATCTTCGTGCCGCCCTACGTGCCGCACCAGGAGATCAACGCCGACCCGGACCAGCCCCTGAACTGCGTCCTGGTGCGCTCCGACAACGAGGCGGTGGTGGTCAACATCACCGACGTCGAGCCCGTCGAGCGGCCCGAGACCGTCCACTGGGTCGACCCGATCCACAAGCATCCCTGACGAGACGAGACCCCGATCCATGATCCATCGCCGCCACGCCCTGCGCGCCGCCGCCGGCTTGAGCCTCCTCGCCCTCGCCCCCGGCGCCGGCCGGGCGGCCGAGGGGGCCAGGCTCCGCATCGGCTTCCAGAAATCCTCGACGCTGATCGCCCTCCTCAAGGAGGACGCCGCCCTGGAGAAGGCCCTGGCGCCGCTCGCCGTCACCGTCTCGTGGCACGAGTTCACCAGCGGCCTGCCGATCATGGAGGCGCTCAATGCCGGGCAGATCGACGTCTCGGCGGATGTCGCCGACACCGTGCCGATCTTCGCCCAGGCCGCCCAGGCGCGGATCGCCTACATCGCCGAGGAGGCCCCCTCGCCGACCGCGCAGGCGATCCTGGTCGCCGCCGATTCGCCGATCCGGTCGGTGGCCGACCTCAAGGGCCGCAAGGTCGCGGTGACCAAGGGGGCCGGCAGCCACTACCTGCTGCTGGCCGCCCTGGCGGCGGAGAAGCTCCCCTTCAAGGCGATCAACCCGGCCTACCTGACGCCGGCGGACGGGCGCGCGGCTCTGGCCAGCGGCAGCGCCGAGGCCTGGGTCGCCTGGGACCCGTTCCTGTCGGCGGCCGAACAGCAGACCGGCGCCCGTATCCTCCGGGACGGCACCGGCCTGTCCCAGTACAAGCGCTACTACCTCGCCGGCGCCGACTACGCGACGCAGCGCGCCGACGTGCTCGCGCTCCTGTTCGGCAAGCTGCGCGAGACCGGGACCTGGGTGAAGGCAAACCCGGAGGCCGCCGCCGCCCGCCTTGGCGCCCTCTGGAAGCTCGACCCCGCCATCGTCGCCCAAGCGAACGCCCGGCGCAGCTACCGGGTCGAGGCGGTGACCCGCGCGGGGCTGTCCGAGCAGCAGACCATCGCGGACGCCTTCCGCGCCGAGGGCCTGCTCCCGCGCGCCGTCGACGCCGGGGCCCTGCCGATCTGGGTGCCGCCGGGCCTCTGACCGGGCCGGCTCCGGCCTCGGACACCCCGTCGGGGCATCCGGGGTCGGACCGGGCGGCTCAGCGGAGGCCGCCGCTGGCGGTGATGTTCTCGCCGGTGAGCCAGCGCGCGTCGTCCGAGGCCAGGAAGGCGACCACGTCGGCGATGTCGCCCGGGTGTCCGGCGCGCCCGAGCGGCGTCTGGGCGATGAGCCCGGTCTCCATCTCCGAGCCGGCCACGCCGGCGCTGTGCGTGCCCTCGGTCGTCACGTAGCCCGGGCTGACCGTGTTGACGCGGATGCGGCGCGGGGCGAGCTCGTTGGCCAGTACCCCGGAGATCGCGTTCACGGCGCCCTTGGTCCCGCTATAGACCGCGGCGGCCGGCGTGCTGACATGGGTGATGGCCGAGGAGATGTTGACGATGCTCCCGCCCTCCCCGAGGTGCTTGGCCGCCGCCTGGGAGGCGAGCAGGACGCCGAGCACGTTGACGTCGAAGAGCCGGCGGTAATGCGCCTCCGTGATCTCCTCGATCGCGGCGAATTCGTAGACGCCGGAATTGTTGACCAGCACGTCGAGCCGGCCGAACCGCGAGACCGCCGCCTCGATCAGGGCCTGCGCCTCCGCGGCCTTGGAGACGTCCGCCCGGACCGCGATCGCCCGGCCCCCTTCGGCGGTGATCGCCGAGACCACCGCGTCCGCCCCCGCCTGGCTCGAGGCGTAGTTGACCACCACCGCCGCGCCGTCCCGCGCCAGCGCCCGGGCGATGCCCGCGCCGATGCCCTTCGATGCGCCCGTGACGACGGCGACCTTGCCCTGTAGCTTCGACATCTGTGCAGCCTTTCGGTATGGGCCGGCGCCGCAGCGGCACCTCGGCTCCCATAGTTCTGAAGTTCGGAACTTCCGAAGTGCGGATCAAGGCCCCATATGTCGAAAACATGAGACCGCTGTTCCATCCGGCCCCCGAGGACCTGCAGACGCGTGCGATCCTGCACGCGCTGGCCGACCCGGATCGGGCCGCGATCTTCGCCAACATCATGCGCGCGGGCTGCGTCGAGGCCTGCTCCGCGCTCTCGGCGGTGGGCGACCGGGTGATCCCGAAATCCTCCCTCTCCAACCACTTCAAGGTGCTGCGCGAGGCCGGGCTGATCCGCAGCGAGCGCCACGGCGTCGAGATGCGCAATCACTCGCGCTGGGACGAGGTGGAAGCCCGCTTCCCGGGCCTGCTGCCGTCGATCCTGAACGCCTACGCGGCCGAGTGTCCGCGGGCGGAGCCGCCCCTGCCTGCCTCCGATCTCGACTAGCTGCAGGCGTTCCGATCGCCGACAGATCCGCACCGACATTCCGGGGCCCCGAAGACGAGCCCGGACCCGCAGGGGCGCGCCAGCGGCGTGCCATCCGGAAACGCCGACGGCGTCAGGTTCGGTACACCCTGCGGCCCCGGGATGACGGGGTGCTGTAGGCGGAGGGCACGGGGGTGATGGACCTGCCCCCCGGCCGCCCCCCCTCACGCCGCCGCGAGCGCCTTCTGGAACTCCGCCTCGGGCAGCAAGGCCCCGCCGGTGGTCCACACCACCTGGGTGGCGCCGCGCCAGTCCGGCCGGGCCGCCAGGGTCGGAGCGACCGCCGCGAAGGCCGCCGCCGCCGAGGGTTCGAGGCGCAGGGCCGCCCGTTGCCAGAGGTCGCGCACCCCGGCGAAGAGCGCGGAATCCGCCACCGTGACGACGGCCTCGACGAGGGGCCCGACGGTGCCGGCGACGAGGAGCGAGGCGCTCGACACCGCGAGGCCGTCGGCGGCGGTGCGGTTGTCGAGGCCGATGTCGTAGACGCTGACCGGCCGGTCGAGCCCGGCGGCGAGCTGCACCAGCATGCAGGGCGCGGCGACCGGCTCGACGAAGACGCAGTGCACCGCATCGCCGAACAGGAGCTTCAGCCCCAGGGTGACGCCCCCCGGCGCGCCGCCGACCCCGCAGGGCAGGTAGACCACCAGGGGCTGCCCGGCATCGACCCGGATGCCGGCCGCCGCCAGCTGGCGCTGCAGGTCGAAGGCCGCGGCGGCGTAGCCGAGGAAGAGGTCCACCGAGCTCTCGTCGTCGACGAAATGCGCATCCGCCCGGCCCGCGAAGGCGTCCCGGGCCGCCGCGACCGCGCTGCCGTAATCGCCGGCATGCTCCACCACCCGGGCGCCGATGTCGCGCAGCCGCTGCTTCTTCCAGGCCTTGGCGTCGTGGGACATGTGGACCTCGACCCGAAAGCCGAGGGCGCGCGCCATCACGCCGACGCTGAAGCCGAGATTGCCGGTGCTGCCCACCGCCACGGTGAAGGCGCCGAAGGCGGCCCGGATCTCCGGCTCGGCCAGGCGCGCATAGGACTCGCCCGCCTGCAGCCAGCCCTGGGCCAGGGCGAGCCGCTCGGCGGTGACCAGCACCTCGTAGACGCCGCCGCGCGCCTTGATGCAGCCCGTCACCGGCAAGTCGTGGTCGGCTTTGACGCGGACCGCCGGCCCGGCGCCGCCGCAGACATGGGCGGCGACGTCCGGCGCCAGCGCCAGCAGGGGCGAATCGATCCGCCCGGTCTCGAGTTCGGGAAACAGGGCCTTCAGCAGCGGATCGAACCGGCGCCAGCGGGCCTCCGCCGCGCGGATTTCGGCGAGGCCGAAGGCAAGGCCGGGCAGGATCTCGGCGGCCGGGCGGCTCCCGGGGTTGCGCCACACCGTCGGACGCCCCGCGCGCACGGCCTCCGGAATTCCCTGCGGCTGATCGGACATGGGCGTGACCCTTTATTCCTCGGCTGATCGGGCGGATGTCCCGCGTCTGCGGGACCGCCCTCTTCGCATATCTCGCGGACCGCGCGAGTCCCCTCTCCGTCCGGGTGAGAAAGCCGTGTCGGGTCTCGCGCGGGTGGCCTCGTCGGACCGGAGATAGGCTGGCCGGCGCCGCCGCGCCGGGATGACGCGGTGGTGCAAGTCGCGGGCGCGGGGCCGGCGGAGCCGCCCCCGCCTCTCACCCCTCCCGAAAACTCCACCCCGTCATTCCGGGGCGCCGCAGGCGAGCCCGGATCCGAAGGGGCGCGCCAGCGACGTGCAATCCAGAGCCGCCGACCGCGTAAGGGCTTGCCCGGCCTGCGGACCTGGAAGCCGGGCTCCGCTGCGCGGCCCCGGGATGACGGGGAGCTCCGGGCGGAGGGCGGGAGAGTCCGTTCCCCCGGGGCACGGGAGCGCCGGATCGACCATCCCTCTCAGATGTCCAGCGGCGCATTGTCCACCACCTCCTTCATCACGAAGAAGGTCCGGGTCTGGCGGACCCCCGGCAGGGCGATCAGCGTCGCGCTGTGGAGGCGGTTGAAATCCGCCATGTCGGAGACGCGGATCTTGAGGAAGTAGTCGAAATCGCCGGCCACGAGATGGCAGTCGAGCACCATCGGCATGGCGCGCGCGGCGGCCTCGAAGGCGGCGAAGCTCTCCGGCGTCGAGCGGTCGAGCACCACCCCGACCATCACCAGCGAGCCGCGCCCGACCTTCTCGGGCGCGATCTGCGCCCGCACGCCCCGGACGTAGCCCTCGTCGAACAGGCGCTGGATGCGCCGGTGGCAGGTGGCCGCGCTGGTGTTCACCCGCTTGGCGATCTCAGCATTGCCCATGCGCCCGTCCGCCTGGAGCAGGCGCAGGATCTTGAGATCCATGCGGTCCAGCCCAGCGTCCATGAAAGATCCTTTCGTTTGGGGTGGTAAAAACGCAACGACGATGCGCCGGAGGCAGCTTCGGGGCCGACATCGCAAAATTCGAGCCTCGATTTCGAGAGCACCTTTCGCGAAGCGTTTGCTAGTTTTTCGGGACGACCACGAAGGACCCCGCCCATGCTGTCGAAATTCGAGCGCTATCCCCTCACCTTCGGCCCGACCCCGATCGAGCACCTGCCCCGCCTGACCGCGCATCTGGGCGGCGACGTGCTGATCTACGCCAAGCGCGAGGACTGCAATTCCGGCCTGGCCTATGGCGGCAACAAGCTGCGCAAGCTCGAATACATCGTGCCCGACGCCATCGCGAGCGGGGCCGACACCCTGGTGACCATCGGCGGCGTCCAGTCCAACCACACCCGCATGGTGGCGGCGGTGGCGGCCAAGATCGGCATGAAGTGCCGGCTGATCCAGGAGGCCTGGGTGCCGCATGAGGACGCCGTCTACGACCGCGTCGGCAACATCATGCTGTCCCGCATCATGGGCGCCGAGACCCAGCTCGTGGACGACGGCTTCGACATCGGCATCCGCGAGAGCTGGACCAAGGCCATCGCGGACGTGAAGGCCCGGGGCGGTAAGCCCTACGCGATCCCGGCCGGCGCCTCGGTGCACAAGTTCGGCGGCCTCGGCTTCGTGGGCTTCGCGGAAGAAGTCCGCGCCCAGGAGGCCGAGATGGGCCTGCACTTCGACTACATCGTGGTCTGCACCGTGACCGGCTCGACCCATGCGGGCATGGTGGTGGGCTTCGCCGCCGACGGGCGCGCCCGCAACGTCATCGGCATTGACGCCTCCTGCACCCCGGCCCAGACCAAGGCGCAGGTGCTGGAGATCGCCCGCAACACCGCCGCGCTCATCGGCGCCCCGGCCATCACCGCCGACGACATCGTGCTCAACGAGGACTACGCCTACCCGGTCTACGGCATGCCCTCGAAGGAGACCGTCGAGGCCATCCGCCTCTCGGCCCGCCTGGAGGGCATGATCACCGACCCCGTTTACGAGGGGAAGTCGATGCAGGGCATGATCGACCTCGTGCAGAAGGGCTTCTTCCCCAAGGGCTCGAAGGTGCTCTACGCCCATCTCGGCGGCGCCCCGGCGCTCAACGGCTACAGCTATACCTTCCGCAACGGCTGAGTTGCCGGGCTCGTCCGGGGGCTGACACGTCTCCTCCCGTTGAAAGGCGAGCGCTTTCCTTCGGGGCGGCCGCGCGACATGGTTCGACCCCGAAGGCCGAACCTGTGCGCGGCCAGCCACGAAGCGCCCTGCCGGAAGAGCCCCCATGCCGGAATCCCTCTCGGACCGCGACGCCCTCGCCCCGTTCGAGGCCCTGCTCGGCCCCGGCGGGGTCCTCGCCGACCCCGCCCTGACGGGGCGCTACACCCGGGACCAGCGCGACCTGATGCAGGGCGAGACCCCCGCCGTGCTGCGCCCGCGCAGCGTCGCGGAGGTCCAGGGCCTCGTCGGGCTCGCCCGGACCCACGGCTTCGGCCTCGTGCCCCAGGGCGGCAACACGGGCTATGTCGGCGGGGCGACGCCGGAGCCCGGCCGGCGCCAGCTCGTGGTCAGCCTGGAGCGGATGACCCGCATCCGCGCCGTCGACCCCCTGAACTTCACCCTCTCCTGCGATGCCGGGACCATCCTGGCCGACGCCCAGGCGGCGGCCGAGGCGGACGGGCTGTTCCTGCCGCTGAGCCTCGGCTCCGAAGGCAGCTGCCGCCTCGGCGGCAACCTCGGCACCAATGCGGGCGGCCTCCAGGTGCTGCGCTACGGCATGGCCCGCGACCTCGTCCTCGGCCTGGAGGTGGTGCTGCCGGACGGGTCGCTGTTCTCCGACATGCGGACCCTGCGCAAGAACAACATCGGCTACGACCTGAAGCAGCTCTTCATCGGCGCCGAGGGCACGCTCGGCATCATCACCGGGGTGGTGCTCAAGCTCTGGCCGGCCCAGGGCCAGCGGGCGACCGCCTGGCTCGAACTCGCCGAAGGAGCGCCGATCCCCGAGATGGCCGCGCTGGTGCGCCGGGAGACCTCCGACCTCGCCTCGACCTTCGAGCTGATCTCGGCCTCCTCCCTCGGCCTCGTCACCGCGATGCGCGGCGCCGAGACCGGGCTGAAGGCAGGCCCCGGCGGGGCGGTGCTCCTCGAACTCACCGCCTCCTCCGACCGCATCCCCCTCGACGACGTCCTGCTGGGCTGCCTCGAAGCCCTGATGGAACGGGGCTGGGTCGTCGACGCGGTGCTCGCCCAGTCCGAGACCCAGCGCCGCGCCTTCTGGGCGGTGCGCGAAACGATTCCCGAGGGGGAGAAGCATGCCGGCGGATCGGTCAAGCACGATATCGCCGTGCCGATCTCCCGCCTGACCGATTTCCTCGACCGCGGCGCCGCCCTGCTGGCCGAGCGCCTGCCGGACGTCCGCCTCTCGGTCTACGGCCATGTCGGCGACGGCAACCTGCACTACAATCTCGTCGTCCCGCCGGGGCGCGACCGGCTGGCCTTCACGCGCGAGATCGAGGCGGGTTTCGCGCACGACCTCTACGCGATCGCGCTGGAATACGGGGGCGGATACAGCGCGGAATACGGCATCGGCCGCTTCAAGCGCGACCTGCTCGAACGCTACGCCGATCCGGCCCGCCTGCGCCTGATCGAGGCCGTCAAGCGCAGCCTCGACCCCGACGGGATCATGAATGCCGGCGCACTGGTCTGAGGAAATCTCAGTCCTGGAAGGAGAGCGTCGCCCGGGTCCCGACCGGACCGCCGTCGTAGATCAGGGCCGAGCGCAGGTTCGCCGCCATCGCCCGGATGATGCGCGAGCCGAGGCCGGTGCCCCGCGGCTCGCCCTCGCCGGTCCAGCCGATGCCGTCATCCTCCACCGTCAGGGTCAGGCCATCGGCGCCGCAGCGGGCGACGGAGACCCGGATTTCCCCAGGTATCTCAGGGGGATAGGCGTATTTGTAGGCGTTGGTCACGAGCTCGGTGACGACCACGCCGACCGAGACCGCCTTGTCGGTGGCGAGCCGGACCGGCGCCGCGTCGAGGCGGATGGCGTGGTCGCGCCCGGCCGCCTTCATGGCCGCCTGGAGCTCCTCCACGAGGCTCGCCAGGTAGGCGTCGAGGTCCACCGCCTCGACGTCGTCGGAGGTGTAGAGCCGGCGGTGGATGCCCGCGATCGCCGAGATCCGCGCCTGCATCTCCCGGAGCGCGGCCTTCGCGGCCGGGTCCGCGACCGCGTTGGTCTGCATGTGCGCCAGCGCCGCCACCAGCGCCAGCGAATTGGCGACGCGGTGATTCACCTCCCGCAGCATGATCTCCGCCCGGTCGCGCGCCTCCCGTACCGCCTGCTCGGCCCGCTCCTTGTCCCGCCGCAATGCCTCCTGCCGCAGGGCGGTATCGACGGCCTCCCCGAGGAGCTCGCGGAACTGGCCCTGGAGGTCCTTCCAGACGTAGTCCACGGCCCCCGCCTTGAGCGCCGCCACCGCCACGCGGCTGTCCTCCGAGCCGGTGACGTAGACCACCGGGGGTGCCTCCGGCAGCGCGCGGATGGCGGGCAGGATGTCGAGGCCGGTCTGACCCGGCATGTGATGATCGAGGGCCACGACGTCGATGCCGCCCTGCCCCAGGCGCACGAGTCCGGCATCGCCGTCGAGGGCGAGTTCCACGACGTAGCCGCGCGCCGCGAGGGCGCGCTGCACGAGCCGCCCCAGGCCGGGGTCGTCGTCGATGTAGAGGACGCGACCGCGGCCTGGAGGCTCGGGTCCGGTCATGAGCGTGCGGGCTTCATGGGTTTTCCGGCACCTGCATGACCGAGAAGAACAGCCCGAGCTGGCGGATCGCGTTGGCGAACCCCTCATAATTCACGGGCTTGGTGATGTAGACGTTCGCGCCGAGATCGTAGCAGCGCTGGATCTCGCGCTGGTCGTCCGTGGTGGTGAGGACCACGACCGGCGAGCGCTTGGTGTGGGGGTTCGCCTTCACCTTCTCGAGAATGTCGATGCCGGTCATGTCCGGCAGGTTGAGGTCGAGGAGGATGAGCAGATGCCGCTTGGCGCTGGCCTCGCCGGTTCCATCGGCGCCGAGGAGGTATTCAAGGGCCGACGTCCCGTCCCGGAAGGGCAGGATGACGTTGTTCACGCCCGCACGGCGGATGTTGCGCTCGATCAGGCGGGCATGGCCCTCATCGTCCTCGATCATGACGATTTCGACGGCGTTCACGCTGGCCGGAACCTTATTCTGCGGCGAGCCGCACCGGCGGCCCGTCCTGTCCAAGACTGGACGACGCAAGACCTGTAGCGGTCTCGCGCGGCAGCGTCACGCCGAAGGTTGTCCCGACCCCCAGTTCCGATGCGACGTCGATCCGGCCACCGAGGGAGCGCACCAGCGCCTTGACGTGGGCGAGCCCGATTCCCTCGCCCGGTTTGTCCTGGGCGCCCGAACGGCGGAAGAGTTCGAAGACCCGGGCATGGTCGCGTGGGGCGATGCCGCGCCCGTTGTCGGCGACGCTGAAGCGGACCCGGCGCCCGCCGACGGCGTCGGCGCGGATTTCGATCCGGCCGGGGCGGGCGGGGTCGAGGTACTTCACCGCGTTGTCGATCAGGTTCCCGAAGATCTGCTCGAGGGCGAGCCGATCCGCCTTGATCGTCGGAAGGCCGGGCGCGACGAGCACCTGGGCGCCCGCCTGCTCGGTCTGGTGGCGCTGGGCGTCGGCGATCCGGTTCAGGAGCGCCGTCATATCGATCGGCTCTGGCGAGAAGGTGCGCCGCCCCTCCCGCGACAGCTTCAGGATGGCGGCGATCAGGCTCTCCATCCGGGTCACGGCCGCCTTGATGAAGCCGAGAGCCTCGCCGAGATCGGCGTCGATCCGTTCGGCCTGCGGATGCTGACCGAGAGCCGCGCGGACGTCCTCGCGGGTCGCCTCCAACTCGCTGGTGAAGCCCATGACATTCACCAGCGGCGCGCGCAGGTCGTGGCTGACGATATAGGCGTAGCGCTGGATCTCCTCGTTGGATTCGCGCAGCTCGGCCTCCGCGAGGCGCTGCTCGGTGATGTCGGTGTGCACGCCCACCCATTCCTGGATCACGCCGAGGGCATCCATCACCGGCACCGCCCGGATCGCATAGTGGCGCCAGCTTCCGTCCGCCGAGCGCACCCGGTGTTCGTGGACGAAAGTCCGGCGCTCCCGCACCGTCTCGTTCCAGGCCTCGATGCTCGCCTGCTTGTCATCCGGGTGTACGGCCTCGGCCCAGCCGTAGCCCTCGTAGGCGGCGCGGGCCTGGCCCGTGATCGCGGACCAGCCGGGCTGCTCGCCGAGCATTCGTCCTTCGGCATCGTTCGTCCAGAGCACCCCGCGCACGGCCTGGATCGCGGCGCGGAAGCGCGCCTCGCTGGCGCGCAGGTCGGTCTGGACCCGCTGCTGGTCGAAAGAAGACGCCAGCATCGCCAGGAAAAGGATCAGGAAGGTCGCCCCCGAGACTGCGAGCGCGAGGTTCTGCTGAGCGTGGCTGAGAACCGCCACATGGGCCGCCTGGGCCACCGCCTCTTCGGCCGTGAAGGTCGCGGCCGCCATGCCGGTGTAGTGCATGCCCGCCACCGCGATGCCCATGACGACGGCCGCGATGAGCTTTTGCCAGACGCTGTTCTGCCGGAAGGTAAGCCAGAGTGCGGTGGTCGCGGCGGTGACGGCGATCAGGATGGAGAGCGCTACCACCGGCCAGTGATAGGCGAGGTTGCCCGGCACCCGCATGGCCGCCATCCCGGTATAGTGCATCGCTGCGACACCGAGCCCCATCACGGGACCGGCCACCAGAAGGTCGCGCTTCGTCGCGCTTCGATGGCGGATCCAGGCGAAGGCCGCGCCCGTGAAGATGACCGCGAGGGCCAGAGACAGCAGGGTGGTGGGCAGGTCGTAGGAAGCCGGCATCCCCATCTCGAAGGCCAGCATACCCACGAAGTGCATCGACCAGATGCCCCCACCCATCGCGACCGCCGCGCCCGCGATCCAGCCCCAGCCCCGCCTCGACCCCGTACCGCCGACGCGGCCTCCGAGGTCCAGGGCTGTGTAGGACGCGAACACCGCGATGGAGATGGACAGGGCGACGAGCGCTGGATTGTAGCCGGTGTGGACCATCGTCGGGTGCGGGGGACCGTTCTGCAAAGGAAGACGCGACCCTAGCCGGTCCCTCTACGGAGAGCCATCGGCGGCCAGAGCCCGAAGGCACCCGTCCGGTGCCGCGCTGCACTACCGCCGGGCGCCTGCATGCCGTAAGGCCGCTGCACCCGCCCCATTTCGCGTGACCCCATGATCCGCCTCGAAAAAATCGGCAAGCAGAACGGTCGCCAGATCGTCTTCATCGAGGCCTCCGCCGCCCTGCAACGGGGCGAGAAGGTCGGCCTGGTCGGCCCGAATGGCGCCGGCAAGACCACGCTGTTCCGGATGATCACCGGCGAGGAGCAGCCGGATGAAGGCCAGGTCGCCGCCGATCGCGGCATCACCATCGGGTATTTCAGTCAGGATGTCGGCGAGATGTCCGGCCGGACCGTCGTTTCCGAGGTCATGAACGGTGCCGGCCCGGTCAGCGAGATTGGGGCGGAACTCAAGGAGGTCGAGCAGGCCTTGGCCGATCCCGACCGGGCCGATGAGATGGAAGCGCTGATCGAGCGCTACGGCGAGGTCCAGGCCCGCTTCGAGGAACTCGACGGGTATGCCCTCGAAGGCCGTGCCTACGAAGTGCTGGCCGGTCTCAGCTTTTCGCAGGAGATGATGGACGGCGACGTCGGCAAGCTCTCGGGCGGCTGGAAGATGCGCGTGGCGCTCGCCCGCATCCTCCTGATGAACCCCGACGTCATGCTCCTCGACGAGCCGAGCAACCACCTCGATCTGGAGAGCCTGATCTGGCTTGAGGCCTTCCTGAAGGGGTACGAAGGCGCGCTGCTGATGACTTCGCACGACCGCGAGTTCATGAACCGCATCGTCACGAAGATCGTCGAGATCGACGGCGGGCAGCTCACCACCTACTCGGGCGACTACGCGTTCTACGAGCAGCAGCGCGCGCTGAACGAGACGCAGCAGCAGGCCCAATTCGAGCGCCAGCAGGCGATGCTCGCCAAGGAGATCAAGTTCATTGAGCGCTTCAAGGCACGGGCTTCCCATGCCGCCCAGGTGCAGAGTCGGGTGAAGAAGCTCGACAAGATCGAGCGGGTCGAGCCACCCAAGCGCCGCCAGAGCGTCGCCTTCGAGTTCCTACCGGCGCCACGCTCGGGCGACGACGTCGTGATGCTCAAGAACGTACACAAGCGCTACGGCAGCCGCACGATCTACGAGGGCCTCGACTTCTCGATCCGCCGGCGCGAGCGCTGGTGCGTGATGGGCATCAACGGTGCCGGCAAGTCGACCCTGCTGAAGCTCGTGACCGGAACCGCTGAACCCGACGACGGCAGCGTGGCGGTGGGGGGCAGTGTGAAGCTCGGCTACTTCGCGCAGCACGCCATGGATGTGCTGGACGGCGACCGCACGGTCTTCGGCTTCCTGGAGGATTCTTTCCCACAGGCCGGCCAGGGCTCGCTCCGGGCGCTGGCGGGCTGCTTCGGTTTCTCAGGCGATGATGTCGAGAAGCGCTGCCGCGTGCTGTCGGGCGGCGAGAAGGCCCGCCTCGTCATGGCGCGGATGCTCTACGACCCGCCGAATTTCCTCGTCCTCGACGAGCCCACCAACCACCTTGACATGGGCACCAAGGAAATGCTCATCGCGGCCCTGGCCAACTACGAGGGGACGATGCTCTTCGTGAGCCACGACAGGCATTTCCTCGCCGCCCTGTCGAACCGGGTCCTCGAACTCACCCCGGACGGCATCCACCAGTATGGCGGCGGCTACACCGAATATGTCGCGCGCACAGGCCAGGAAGCGCCGGGGCTGCGGAGCTGATCGCCGGCAGAACCCACCGGCAGGCCTGGACGGGGATCGAGCGCTCCGGCCGCCGCCCTCCATCTCGATGCTGCCCAGAGCGAGAGAGGAGAAACCGTCGCGCGAGAGGGCCTCAGGAGTGCCATCGGACACAGGTTGAGCGATCGACGAGACGCTCATTCCCACCCTGAACTTGAAATGAACAAAAAGTCAGATTAACTGAATATGAATGATCAGCCTTCCACACTCGGCTGCCACTCACCAACCAGGAGTACGGATATGTCCAGCGGACTGTTCCAGAACCTGCCGGGCGCTCACGAAATGGGAGGGCTTCAGGCACTCCCCAGCGAGCCGTGGCTTCTCCCGATCTCGGACCGGATGACCTCCGCGGAGATGGACGCGGATCGACTCGAGGCGGCGGTTCGGCTCTCCGTTCGTCCATTCCAGCGGGCCGCGAACGCCCTGATGGCGGCGCTTCTGCTGATGCTGTCCGTTCAGATCGGCGCCGACTGGATGACCGCCCGGACCCCGCATCCGGCGACAGGCCAGATCGCGGATGCGACGCCCCCGGAGATGCCGGTGACCAAGGCCACGCTGACCGTCAACAACTGAGCAGTTTCGGCTCGGTTCTCATGCGCGGCCCGCTTTCGAGCGGGCCATGCCCTGCGCATGAACGCAGATCGCTGCACCCCTGAAGGGTCGTACCCCGGAAAACGATCGTTTCGATCGCATGGTGAGGCTCTGCCATCGCGAGGTGCGACTTGGGCGGCCCCATCGACGCCTTACCCGAACCTCCACCTCCTCGGGCCCTGCGCAGGCACCTTCGACACCCAATTCCAGGCGTCAGGCCGTCACGGATGCCGGACGTGAAGCCGTCGTCGGCTCGATTTCGTCCTCGGCCGGTCCGGGTTTCCGCCGCGACAGCGCGAGAATCAGCACCGGCAGGATCAGCAGGATGAGGAGCGGTGCCAGGCTCATGCCGCCGACGACGACCAGCGCCAGGGGTTTCTGAACCTGCGAGCCAACACCGTTGGAGAAGGCGGCCGGCAAGAGACCGACGCCGGCGACGACGCACGTCATCACCACGGGACGGAGCTGCGTGTGGCAGGTGCGCAGCATCGCCCGCACCCGCTCCTCACCCTCGGCGATCAGCCCGTTGAAGTGCGACAGCACGATGATGCCGTCCATCACGGCGATGCCGAGGAGCGCGATGAACCCGATCGCCGCGGAAACGCTGAAGGGTGTGTCCGTGATCACCAGGGCCAGAACGCCGCCGGCCGCAGCCATCGGGATGACGCTGAGGGCCAGCAGCATGTCGATGACCGATCCGAAGTTCATGAACAGTAGGATCGCGATCAGGCCGATGGCGATCGGCACCGTCACCGACAGGCGCGCCAACGCACCCTGCATGTTGTTGAACTCGCCCACGAGTTCCAAGCGGTAGCCGCGCGGCAAGCTGACCTCGGTGTTGACGCGCTCGCGCGCTTCCAGGATCGCACTGCCGAGATCGCGATCGCGCACGCTGAACTTCACGGGCAGGTAACGCTCCTGGCCTTCCCGATAGATGTAGGCCGGGCCCGAGACGAGGGCGACCTGGGCGACCTCGCTGAGGGGTACCTGCATCAGCGTGCCGTTCGGCCCCTGCCCCGAGATGCGCAGGTTGCGGATGGAGGCGACGCTTTGGCGGAACTGTTCGGCAAGGCGGATGACGATCGGGTAGTGTCGGTCCGACCCGCTGTCGTAGAGATCACCGGCGCTGTCGCCACCGATGGCGGTGCGCACCGTGGCGTTGATGTCGCCGGGGGTGAGGCCGTAGCGCGCCGCACGGACGCGATCGACGTCGATTTGCACCGTCGGCTGCCCCAGCGAGGTGAACACGCCGAGATCGGTGACGCCCGGCACCCTGCGCAGCACGGCCTCGACGCGGTTGGCGACCTCGGTCAGAGTTTCGAGATCGGACCCGAAAACCTTGAAGGAGTTTTCGCCCTTGATGCCGGAGACCGCCTCCGCCACGTTGTCCTGCAGGTATTGCGAGACGTTGAATTCGACGCCGGGGAAGTCGGTGCGCAGCCGGTCGAGCAGATCCCCGACCATCCGATCCTTGGACATGCCGGGGCGCCACTTCTCCGCCGGTTTGAGGGGCGCGAAGAATTCCCCGTTGAAGAAGCCTGCGGCGTCCGTGCCGTCATCCGGCCGGCCGTGCTGGGAGACCACGCTCTCGACCTCGGGCACCGCGGCGATGATGCGCCGGATGCGGTTGACGTAGAGGTTGCCCTCCTCGAGCGAGATCGTGGCCGGCATGGTGGCGCGGAGCCAGAGATTGCCCTCTTCGAGTTTGGGCAAGAACTCGAGGCCGAGTTGGCGCCCCGCCACGCCGACTCCGGCAGTGAGCAGCAATGCGAGACCGAGGGTGAGGATGCGGTTGCCCAACGCGGCGCGGATGGCGGGCCGGTAGAGACGGTCGAGCGTGCGCACGAGGATCGTCTCGACCTCCTCGACATGGGCCGGCAGCAGGTAGGCGGAAAGGACCGGCGTCACCGTGAAGGTGGCGATGAGGCCGCCGAGAAGCGCATAGGCGTAGGTCTGCGCCATCGGCCCGAAGATGTGCCCTTCCACGCCCGTGAGGGTGAAGAGGGGCAGGAAGCCGGTCACGATGATGATCGCCGCGAAGACGATCGAGCGGCTGACGTCGCCCGAGGCTTGGCGGATGCGCAGAAGCTTGCCGGCGAGGCCCGGCCTCACGATCTCCCCGGTCGGCGCGCCGTGGCCGGAGAGCCGTCGGAAGATCGCCTCGACCATGATCACCGTCCCGTCGACGATCAGCCCAAAATCGAGAGCGCCGACGGACAGAAGGTTCGCCGACTCGCCACGCACCACTAGGATGATGACGGCGAAGAACAGCGCGAAGGGGATCGTCGCCACCACGATGAGAGCACTGCGCAGGTTACCGAGAAACAGCCATTGCACGATCAGGATCAGCACGATGCCGACGAGCATGTTGTGCAGAACCGTATGGGTCGTGACCGCGATGAGATCGGCGCGGTCGTAGATCCGTTCGATCTTCACGCCGGGCGGTAGCAGCCCCATGGCCTCGATGCGGCCCACCTCCGCCTGCACGGCCTCGATTGTCGGTGTGCTTTCCTCGCCGCGACGCATCAGCACGATGCCCTGCACGATGTCGTCGTCGTCGTTCATACCGGCGATGCCGAGGCGTGGCTGATGCCCGATGGTGACGGTGGCGACATCCTTGACCAGCACCGGGGCGCCGCCCGACTGCGTCAGCACGGTGTCGCCGATGTCGTCGGTCGAACGGATCAGGCCGACGCCGCGCACCACCGCGGATTGGGTGCCGAGATTGATCCGGTTGCCGCCGACATTGAGATTGCTGTCGTTGAGTGTCTTCACGACGCCGGACAGGGTCAGTCCGTAGGCCGTGAGCCGATCGAGGTCGACGGCGATGTCGAAGGTCTTGGTCTTGCCGCCCCAACCGATCACATCGATCACGCCCGGCACGGCCCGGAAGCGGCGGCGCAGCACCCAGTCCTGAAGGGACTTGAGATCGAGGACGCTGTAGCCCGCGGGCGCAGTGAGCTTGTAGCGGAATATCTCGCCGATCGGACTCACTGGAGAGATGGTGGGCTTGGCGCCATTCGGCAGAGCGTCGAGCTGGGCCAGCCGATTCAGCACCTGCTGCTCCGCCTCGCGGTAGCTGAATTCGAAGCCGAACTGCAGCTTTACGTCCGACAGGCCGTAGAGCGAGACCGAACGGACCTGCTTCAGGTTCGGCAGGCCTGAAGTGATCACTTCGATCGGCACCGTGACGTAGCGTTCGATCTCCTCGCCCGACAGGCCAGGCGCCTGCGTGATCACGTCGATCATCGGCGGCGTGGGGTCGGGATAGGCCTCGATGTTGAGGGTCCGGAACGCCACGAGCCCGCAGGCCAGCAACAGAACGAACGCGAGCACCACCAGGGCACGCTGGCGCAGCGCGAGATGGACAAGGCCGGTCATGGGTGGGTTTCCTGCTGCCGGAGGCCGACGGATCAGCCCCGGGTCACCATCCGGTCGATGAACAGGGAGCCGCGCGAGATCACGCGCTCGCCCGTCGCGAGCCCTTCGAGGATCTCGATCTTGGCTCCGTCGATGATCCCGGGCTTGACGCGACGGTTCTCGACCGAATTGTCGGCCTTGAGCACCCAGACGCTGGCCTTGCTGCCTTCCAGAACCACCGCGGCGCGCGGGACTGACTGAGACAGGGTCTCGCGCTCGTTGATGATGCGCACTGTGGCGTACATCTCGGGCTTCAGCAGATTCTGGCTGTTGTCGATGTCGGCCCGGACCGTGATGCGCCGGGTCGTGGGATCGACCGAGGACCCGATGAAGTTGATCCGACCCTCGAAGACCTTGTCGGGGTAGGCCAGGACACGGAACTTGAGGCGGTCGCCGAGATCGACCTTGGCGGCATCCGGCTCGCGCAGCTGCGCGATCAACCAGACCTTGGACAGGTCGCCGATGATGTAGGAAGGATCGCCGCCGCCGGTACCGACATATTGACCCGGCCCGATCTTACGCTGGATGATGGTTCCCTTGAGCGGCGCGTTAATCGCCGTCTCGGGATTGATCGAACCCTTCTGCAGGTTGGCGACCTCGTCGTCGCGCAGTCCGAGAATGCGCAGCCGGTTGCGCACCGCTTCGAGGCCGACCTCGGCCGTGCGAGCGTCGTTGGTCGCGGTATTCAGGTCGTTTTGCGCCGATTGGAGTTCACGCAGGGTGGTGACCCGCGAATCGTAGAGGTCGTGCAGACGCTTCTCGGCGGCCTGGGCGTAGCCGAGCTGCGAACGGGCCTTCGCGAGTACGTTGAGCGCGGCAAGATAGTCGTTCTGAGCCTGCACCATCTCGTTCGCCTGGATCGAGAACAGGCGCTCGCCCTTCTGCACCTGCTCGCCGGTGCGCGCGAAGATCGCGATGACGCGGCCGGGATAGGGCGAGAACACGGGCGTCGCCTGATACTCGTCGACGCCGATCTTACCCTCGGTGGTGATCTCCTCGTAGAAGAGGCGCTGTTCCACCGTCTCGATTTCGATGGCCGCGAGTTGGTCGGCGCTGAGGACGAATTCGCCCGGACCTGACGGCGCAACCGTGACCGCAGCCGGCGTCGGCGAGGTCGCGGCACCCGCGAACGTGCCGGGGAGCCACAGAAATCCAGCAACGCAAAGGATTGAGGCGGCTAACAGAATTGAGATCTGCGTGCGATGCTTCAGGCCGGCGAGTGGAGCGAACGAACCCTGAGGGTCAGTCATCGAATGAATCTCGCGCGTCTTCGCGTGTGTGCACTAATCCGATCCGACCGGATAGCGCGTCGGTCTGTAGAGGGGCCCCGCCCGAGATACAAGCGTGGCCGATTCAGTTTCAGTCGCATCACAAATCCCGGAGCGGACACGACCTCCCTGCCGATGAAGCGGGAGCCCCGGTGACGGGAAATCCGACGGAGGCTTTCTCGTGCTCGTCCTGAAATCCGATATCTGGTCACGCAGAAGATCGAGACGACAAAACCCCGCAGACCCTAGGGTTTGCGGGGTTAAAGTTGCGTCACATGAATCCCTGGGAGGGACCTTTGGTATACTACATGCCAAATGGCCCGCAGCAAGGGTCTTCACGCTCGAAAGGCGTTTTATTTTGCCGGTGGCGATAGGCGTGACTGCGAAATCTTTCGAGCGAGCGCCTACGAGCCAAAATTCATTCCCACTCGATCGTGCCCGGGGGCTTCGAGGTAATGTCGTAGGTCACGCGGTTGATTCCCTTGACCTCGTTGATGATCCGGGTTGCGACGCGGCCCAGGAACGTCATGTCGAAAGGGAAGAAATCGGCTGTCATGCCATCGACCGAGGTCACAGCGCGGAGGGCGCAGACATGGTCGTATGTGCGGCCGTCGCCCATCACGCCGACGGTCTTCACGGGTAGGATCACCGCGAAGGCCTGCCAGATCGTGTCGTAGAGTCCGGCCTTGCGGATCTCTTCGAGGTAGATGGCATCCGCCTTGCGCAACGCTTCCAGCTTTTCCGGGGTGATCGTGCCCGGGCAGCGGATAGCGAGGCCCGGCCCCGGGAAGGGGTGGCGACCGACGAAGGCCTCCGGAAGCCCGAGTTCCTTACCGAGCACCCGAACCTCGTCCTTGAACAATTCCCGCAGGGGCTCGACGAGCTGCATGTTCATGCGCTCGGGCAGGCCGCCGACATTATGGTGGGATTTGATCGTGACGGAGGGGCCGCCCGTGAAGGAGACGCTCTCGATCACATCCGGATAGAGGGTGCCCTGGGCGAGGAAGGCCGCGCCACCGATCTTCTTCGACTCTGCCTCGAACACGTCGATGAACAGGCGCCCGATCGTCTTGCGCTTCTGCTCTGGGTCGCTGACGCCGGTCAGTTCGCCGAGGAACAGGTCCTGCGCTTCGACGTGAACGAGTGGGATGTTATAGTGGTCGCGGAAGAGGCGAACGACCTCTTCGGCCTCACCCATGCGCAGGAGGCCGTGATCCACGAAGACGCAGGTGAGCTGCTCGCCGATCGCCTCATGTATCAGGACCGCCGCCACAGCGGAGTCGACGCCGCCGGACAGGCCGCAGATCACCCGTTCCTTGCCGACCTGCGCGCGAATTTTCTCGATCGCCTCTTCGCGGTAGGCACCCATGGTCCAATCGCCGGAACAGCCGGCGATGTCGCGAACGAAATTGCGGATCAGCAGGGCGCCGTGCGGCGTATGCGCCACCTCTGGGTGGAACTGTACGGCGTAGTAGCTGCGCGCCTCGTCCGCCACGGCCGCAAACGGAGCGTTCTTCGACATCGCCACGGTGGTGAAGCCATCCGGTAGTTTGGTGACGCGGTCGCCGTGGCTCATCCAGACGGGATAGTGCTCGCCCACATGCCAGACACCCTTGAACAGGGGGCATTCCGACAGGATCTCGATCTCGGCCCGGCCGAACTCGGCATGGTGTCCACCCTCGACCTCGCCGCCGAGCTGAGCGGCCATGGTCTGCTGCCCGTAGCAGATGCCGAAGACCGGCACGCCGGAATCGAAGACGATTTGCGGCGTCCGGGGGGAGGCCTCGGTGGTGACCGATTCGGGGCCACCCGAGAGGATCACGCCCTTGGGCTTCGTCTCCGCGAACGCCTCGGCCGCCTTGGTGAAGGGGACGATCTCGCAATAGACCCCCTCCTCGCGCACGCGGCGCGCGATGAGCTGCGTCACCTGGCTGCCGAAATCCACGATGAGGATCTTGTCGTGTTCTGTCGTCATGAAACCGGAGTTAGACGAGGCCTCGATCCGGTGCAACGGAGGGGCTCGCACAGCCGCCTTGCAGCGGCGATCCGGCTGGGGATGTGGCACCGGTTTTCGTTAACCGGTTGTTCACGGCGGACCGTCGACACCGTGCGCCCCAGCAACGAATAGGAGCCTCAGCCATGAGAGCCACCATCTTCGGGATTGCCACCCTCGCCCTCGCAGGCTTCGGCGCTACCTCCGCCTCCGCACTGCCGGTTCCGGCCGGTGTCGCACCGACGAGCGGCATCGAGCAGGTTCGCATCGTCGAGCGCCGGGTGATCCGCGGCCCCCGTTGCAAGACCGTGGTCACCAAGCGCCGCGGGCCCCTGGGCCGGGTGGTCGTGGTACGCAAGCGCCGCTGCTTCTAGGAGGTGAATCGCGCTGCTTTCGAGCGGGCGCGCTGCGGTTTCTCGCCAGAGACCGTTGGGACTTCCGGAATGGCCCTTCGCAGGGCCATTTCTCGTTTCAGCCCCTACGTTCCAGAGTGGCGACGTAGAAGCCGTCGCTCCCCGTACGGGCGGGACTCATCTGGAGCCCGTGCCGGGTGAGCCGAACGGCGGGTGCGACGCTGGGCGTGCAGGCGGCAATGACCTCCGAGGCCGCGACCACCGAAAAATCGCCGGGACAACGCGCGAGCAGGGCCGCGATGGCCGCATCGTTCTCCTCGGGCAGAAGCGAGCAGGTGACGTAGGTGATGCGCCCACCGGGGCGCACCAGCCGCGCCGCCCGATCGAGCACCGTAGCCTGGTCGGCGATGCGCGTGGTCAGCGCGTTCGGGCGCATCCGCCACTTCGCGTCGGGATTGCGTCGCCAGGTGCCGGAGCCGGTGCAGGGCGCATCGACGAGGACGCGATCCGCGCTGCCGTCGAGGTCCCCGAGGACGTCGGTGCGGGCCTTACCGGCACGGGGTGTTCGGATCTCCGCGACGGCGCCCGCGCGGCGCAGCCGCTCATGGATCGGAACCAGTCGGCGCGGATCATCGTCGCTGGCCACCAGCTTTCCGGAATTTTCCATCATCGCGGCCAGACTCAGGGTCTTCCCGCCGCCGCCGGCGCAGAGGTCGATCACGGTCTCGCCGGGCCGCGCGCCGCTCAGCAGGCTCGCAAGCTGCGAGCCCTCGTCCTGGATCTCGTACCAGCCGTCGATGAATTCCGGCTCGACATGCAGGGCGGGGCCGCGCCCATCCTCGCCGATGGGGATGCGCAGGCCGTTCGGCGCGTACGGAGTCGGCTCCGGCGCGAGATGAGCAAGGCCGGCCAGCGCCTCCGCCCGGCTGCGCTTCAGGGTATTGACCCGGATATCCAGCGGGGCGCGGCGGCCGAGGGCGCGCAGCTCGTCCAGGATCTCGGCGCCGAAGGCGGCTTCGAGGGATGGTAGGACCCATTCGGGCACATCCCCGGCGACGTGCAACGGCGCGCCGACCAGGGTCCCCTCGGCCAGGCGAACACGCTCGTCCGTCGTCAGGGGCGCCGGGGCGAAGCGCTCCCCGCTGAACATCTGCGCGACGGTGGGAGCGGCGAGGCCGTACTGAAGCCGCAGCGTGCCGATGACGAGGCTCCGCGGGCTCTCGTCGGCCATGATCCAGGCGGCGGAGGCGCGACGACGCAGGGCGTCGTAGACGAGGCTGGCGATGGCGGCCCGGTCGCCCGATCCGGCGAAGCGGTGGGAGAGGCCCCAGTCCTTCAGGGCATCGGCGGCGGGGCGGCGGCGCGCGGCGATATCGGCGAGGACCTCGATGGCGGCGGAAAGGCGGGCGGGGGGTGTCAGGGTAAGATCCTCGGGTTCTTCAACAATTTCGTCGGCAATCTCGGTCCGGTGCCGCGATACGGCCACGCTTCAGGCGACGACCGAACACAATACGGTCGAGCTTCCGGCGGGTTTACGGCTCAGCTTGTGCCCTGGTGCCGCGCGGAGCGGATGCCCGGAGCTTTAGAGAACCTCATGACCCCCGTCATCCATCTCAGCCTCGCTGGCCTCGTCATGCTGGCGGTCGCCGCCTGTTCCACGGCCCCCGCCGCCCCCGACCTGTCGGCAC
>NZ_JBYSXL010000031.1:6390-50280 GCF_058782155.1 Methylobacterium sp. FW306-05-D | reverse complement strand
GGCTCAATGGGGCGGCCTGGCGGGCAGGCCCGGTGGCGCGGGTCGAGACGGGTCGGCTCGACCTCAGCGAAGCCCCTGGGCCGTGCGGCTCGGGTCGTCGGCCGGGTCGATGTAGTTCAGGCCGAAGGGACCGGTTCCATTGACCTGCAGTTCCACCGGCTCGCCCGTGGTCCAGAGGGCGTGCGGCATGTCCTGCGGCAGGTAGACGAAGCCGCCGGCGCGCAGGACCTTGCCGGCGCTCTTGTCCAGCGTCGCGCCATGCTGGTGGTAGATCGAACCTGCCAGGATGGTCAGCGTCTCGGCCTGGGCATGCGTGTGGGGCGCGATCACGGTGTCGGCGGGAAACTTGATGCGCAGCACGAAGGGGCCGGCCTTGGCCGGATCGCCCGCCACCCGGCTGATCTGCGTGCCCTTGGGCAGGTTCGCCGGTCCCGGCTCGTAGACGACGCTGGCCGCGTCCGGGACCGTGACGGCGCCATGGCCTGCATGGTCGCCCGCCTCTGCCAAGGCCCCGCTCGCGACGGGGACCACCAGCAGGGTGGCGACCAGGGTTCGTGCGAGCGGACTCATGCGGCGTCCTTGCATGGGGGGATCTGGGGGGGATCGGGAGGACGGCCGGTGCCGGATCTCAGCGCTCGGCGCCGGGCTCGTGGATGGGGCAGCCGTTGAAGCGCTGCCGGAATTCGGCCGAGTGCTTGTAGGGGGCATTGCGGGCGCGGTTGATGTTGCCCAGCGGCTGGTGCGCGGCGAGCCCGGTCCAGACGCTGAAGCGCATCTCCTCGTTGACCGCCTGCACCCGCGCGGCGTCCCAGCTGTCCTGCGGCCGCACGGTGATCAGCCCGACGCGTTGGAAGGGGGCCTCCTCCTCGCTCCATTCCGAGGTCGGGTCCTCCACCGGCTGGCGCTCGAGATCGCGGCAGAGCTGGACGCGGAATTCCCAGACGCCCTCGATGCCGCGCATCTCGGACTGCACCGTCTCGCGGATCGCGTCGGGACGGCCGGACGCGTCGATCTCGCTGCCGGTCAGCGCGGTCAGGGCCGGAGCCACCGGGGCGACGGAGAACTTGGCGATGTGGTCGCCGTACCGGAACGGCGTGACGCTGTAATAGGTCTCGCCGAGCGGATCGACATTGGGTGCGCCGCCGAGGGAGGCGATGGTGGTGCTCTCCACGCCCACCGCGTGCAGGGCCTTGTTGACCCCGCGCAGCACCGTCGAGGCCGCCACCTTCAGGCCCTCGACCCGGTCGGTGGTGCCGGCCAGTAGCTTCAGGCTGCCGAGGAACTTCTCGGCGTTCGGTGCCTGGAAGACCTTGCCGTTGACCATGATGAAGTTCTGGGTACTGCCCTCGGCCCCCGGCAGGCGCTCGCCTTCCACGTCGAGCACCTTCAGCGCGAGGCCGCGCGGCAGGGATACGGCATCGGGAAGGATGTCGCCCGCATTGGTCGACAGGCGCATGTAGACCGGGTGCTCGCCGGGTCTGGCGAACAGACCCTGCGCCAGTTCCGGCGGAAGGCCATCGTCGATCCGGAGAACGCCTTCGAGGATTCCGTGCGACTTGGCGTGGACCGAACGCACCGCATGGCCCGAATGGTCCGCGACGGTTCCCAGGATCCTGTCGAACGTGTGATTCAGCTGCTCGATGGTCTCGCCCTCATCGGGCCGGATCACCTCCACCTCGGGGCTGTAACGGACGGGCGCTTGCAGGATCGGGGGCAAGGTCACGGGCTCCGGCTGGGACATCTCCCGGATGAACCGACTGGCCGGCCCTGCGTTCCGGGTTCCACCCGTTCAAGGCTGCGTGAGGGGATCTCGCGACGGAGGGGGGAGGGCAAGGCCGGACCGCCGCGTGGCGGCCCCGGATCGTCCCTCGGCGATCGCGGTCTCGGCGATCGCATCCCTGGCCGGCAGGCATGGGGCGGATGCGCGGGCCCCCCGAGGCCGGCGCCCGGCCGATCCGAACCGCGTAGCTCCGCTCGATGGGGAATCCGCGAAGCGTCCCTGGAACCCCGACGGCGCCGTCGCCGTCGGGGAGGACGGATCAGGCCGCTTCTTCGTGGTAGTAGTTGCTGTAGTAGCGGCCCTTGTAGAACTCGAGACGCTTCAGCGCGGCGACGTCGGCATTGTTCAGCACCACGCCGAGGGTCCGCTCGTGGATGGCGGAGGCGTTCGAGAGCGCCTCGACCACGGCGTGCTGGGAGGTCTTGCCCCACTCGACGACGTACACGAAGGCGTCGATGAGGTGAGCCGCGGCCTTCGCGTCCGCGACCGACATGATCGGCGCGAAGTCGACGAAGACGTACTCGTAGGTCCCGCGCGCTTCCGACAGCAGCTGAGCCATCGCCATCGACGAGAGGAGCTCGGCCGTGTTCGGGATCCGCTGCGGTATGACGGCGGGAAGGAAGTCCAGGCCCGTGTCGGTATCGCGGCACACGCCGTCCGCGAGGCTGATCGAGCGGCGCAGGACTTCGACGACGCCCACCTCGGCATGGGGAGTGAGGTTGCGCGTCAGGGTCGGGTTCCGCAGGTCGCCGTCCACCAGCAGGACCCGGTGGCCGGTCTGGGCGACCAGTTCCGCGAGGTTGGCGGCGACCGTGGTCTTGCCTTCCTTGGGCAGCGACGAGATCAGTCCAATAACCCGCACCTCACGGCCCAGGCGCGCGATGTCGATCGAGACCTTCACGTTGCGCAGCACCTCCGTGTAGCGCGAGAAGGGCGTATCGACGACGTGACGGAAGCGACTGCCCTTGCCGAGGGTGACCTTCGAGGTGACGTCGACCATCGCGGGCGGGCTCGCATTCGAATCCGGCACGGACGGAAGGATGCCGATGCACTCGAGGCCGGTCTGCTGCTTGATCTCCGCCGGGGTGCGGAAGAAGCTGTTCAGGAGTTCGAGGCCGATCGCCGCCACGAGGCCCATCATGAATCCCGCGATCGTGCCCGCCGGGACGATCAGCATGGTCTTCGGCCCCGACTTTCCGGATGGCTCCGTCGCCGGCGTGATCACGCGGGCGTCGGTGATCGGGAAGGTCTGCTGCTGCGTCGCCTCCTCGAACTTCTGCAGGAAGGTGTCGTACAGGTTGCGGTAGGTCTGGGAGGAACTCTCCAGCTCGCGCAGCTTCACCTGCGCCTGACTGGTGGTGCCGGCCTGATCGACGAGCTTCGAGAGGCTGGTCTCGAGGGACACCTCACGGGCGCGGGCGATGTTGTAATCGCTCTCGTAGGTCTGGGCGATTCTCCGGACCTCGTCGATGATGGAGCGCTTCAGCTCCTCCATCTGGTTGCGAAGGTTCACCGTGGCGCTGTGCTGGGGGCCGTACTTGGCCGACCAGTCCGCCTCCTTGCGCGCGGCGTCGAGATATTGCGCGCGGGCGCGATTGATCACGTCGTTGCGGAGCGCATCGGCGACGGTGGCGTCCGGAAGGTTGCCGTTGCTGATCTCGCGCACGCGGTCGAGGCGGGCCTTCGCTTCCGCCGTGACTGCCCGAGCCTGGATCAGCTGGCTGTTCACGTCGGCGAGCGACTGCTCGCTCATCAGGCCGCGGCTGGTGTCGACGATGTTGTTGTCGGCCTTGAACGCCTGCACGGCGAGGTCGCTCTGCGTCGCCTGCGTCTTGAGTTCGGCGATGCGCTCCTGGAGCCAGCGGCTGGCCCGGCGGGTCGCCTGAAACTTCGCGTCGAGTTCGCCGACCATGTAGGCATCGGCGATCGCGTTGGCGAGGCGCGCCGACTTCTCGGCACTGCCCGACTGGAAATCGACCTGGATCACGTAGGTCAGGCCGACGCGCTTCGCGGTGACGCGCCGGACGAAGTTCTGGATCGCGTCGCGCTCGATGTCCTCGTCGGAGCGGACCGTCGGCTCGGCATCACCCGGGGACAGCATCGACAGCAGGGAGCCGATCAGCGACGGCGATCCCGAGCCGACGAATTCCGGGTCCTTGAGAAGCTGCTGGTCGCGGATCACGGTCCGCGCCACGCCCTCGGACTTCAGGATCTCGACCTGGCTCTCGACCGCGCCGGCATCGACGGGGCCGCCGAAATTGACCTCCTGCTTCGACATGACGTTGTTCTTGCGGGTGTCGATCAGCAGCTTGACCGAGGCGGTGTAGCGCGGTGCGGCGGTGGCGGCGTAGCCGAGGGCCAGGAGCATGCCGACCAGCGTGCAGGCCAGGATCACAGGCCATTGCCGGCGCAGGATCATGATCATGTCTTTGAGGTCGAGCTTCTTGGCCGGCCGCTCCGGTGGCTCCTCCGGCATGGGACGCGTCTGGTCCAGCAGCTTCAGCATCCCGCTATTCTCCCACCGGTCACTTGGTGCACTCGAAGACCACTTGGTGCGTTCGAAGACAATGTAACAAAACGCCTTGTCTCTGAATCGACGAAGGCAGGTCCGACCTTCCGAGCTCTCGCGCCGGTCTGGACCAGCAATGCGCGTTTAGAAAGGCATGTGCGCCTGACCATCGATCTTGGACCGGAGCCCGTTCGCCGGAGCCGGACATCGCCGCCTCAGCCCCTGAGATCCCGCTCGTCTCTTCATCGCGCAGACTTACGGAACGACATCTGCACGAATCGGGCCGAGGCCGGTCGACGACGCGCGATCCGCGGTCGTCATCCTGCCCGCTGCGCGAGCGCCCGTGTTCGGCTGGGTCCTGCGCCCGATCCCGATGCCCCGGGAGCCGTCACGCAGGGCGGCACCGCGCGTCGCGAGGCCCGCCCGCCCGGACGAGGCGAGGGACCGTGCCTTCGCGCGCAGCGTGGGTGTAATCGATTCGGCGTGGAACCCGGTACGGGACCGGATCGATCCTGCAGCGTCTGGCCATGCCTTCAAGACTGCGACCTCCAACCTGCGCGCGGCCAGAGCGCTACGGTAGTCCCGATCGCGACCGGCTGCGTAGGGCGGACCTTAGACCAAGCCCCCCCTCAGACAAGGGTGTCGTCACCCGAAAATTGTGCGACGCAACGACCGAGGCATGGATCGCAAATTTTCTTGCTCGGTTCAAGGCCGGAAGGTGCTGACGGACCCGAACCGGCCGTTCGGCGTGTCCCGGATCGACTGGACCGAGGAGCCCGACGCCCCGCGTGACCCGATCACGGCGATCAGGTTGCCGCCCAGGAGGTAGGTGGTGCCGGTGGGCAGCGCGCCGCCGCTCCGCTCGACCGGCGGCCGGGGATACACGCCCCCGCCGGGGACGCTGTCGGCGACTTCGCCGGGTGGGGCGAAGGACGTGGGCGCCACGATCGACTCCGTCACGATGTCGCCCGCCACGCCCTCGAAGCCGCGCTGGACGTCGGTGTTGCCCGCGACCACCACGGCGCGCTGCATCTGCAGGGCGATCGCCGGGTTGCTCCGCATGCAGATCACCGCCGCCGCACCCAGGCCGGTGCCGAGGGCGCGCATCTGATCGGTGTTGCCCTTGCCGTTCAGGGAGAGGAGCTGAGGCACGAGGTCGGGGTTCCGGAGCGTCGCGTTCCGAACCTCGATGGCCATCGTTCCGCCACCCGTGCCGAACTGGGTCAGGAGCGAGGCGGGATCGGCCGCGAGACGCTCGGCAGCGGCATCGGTCTCGGTGGAGCGTGCCGACAGGCAGCCGTTCGTCGCCGCCGATGCGCCAGAAATCGAAAGACAGGTGGACGCGACGAGTCCGGCGAGGGCCGCGTGAAGTCTGGTCATTGGCCCAAAGCCCTGAGTCGAAGGGAGTCTAACTGCCCGGGTTGCAACTTTAGACCATCCGTTATGGTTCCACAATCAAATGTCTGCGATATTCACAGGGCGGAAAGGACTCGTCCGCCACTTCGCCGATGGTAAATCAGCGCAGGCCTCCGGCTTGGCTGCGGTACTCGTTCAGTAAACGTCGAGATACGATGCGATGCCCGTCGGTGCGCGTCGCGAGTCGGGGCCGAAATTCGAACGCTGAATGTTGGGGAACATAGAAACGGGCCCGTTCCCCGACAGGTCTGGGCGGATGCAATCGGTGGCTGCGCCGGACGATGACATGCTCCGGTCGAGCCTCCGGGGGCGGTCCAAAGGGAGCTTCGCCCGAACCGAGGCGCATCGACCGGCGGGTCCGGCGCGATCCCCTGTCCCGGACCTCGCGCGCGACCGTCCCGGCGCCGCCGGGCGTCCGGCAAGCCCTCTGTTCGCCCCGAAGATCCCGATTCTCCCCGAGAGTCTCGGCCCGCGCGGAGGATTGACAGCCGAGCCGCTGCCCCCCGTCCTGCGGCCGGATTCCATGAGCGCGGCCGTGAACGATGAAGACCATTCTGTATGCCCGGGTTTCGACAGGCGACCAGACCATCGCGCACCAGCAGGCGCAGGCCGCGGCGGCGGGGTTCGCCATCGACGAGGTGGTGGCGGATGACGGGGTCTCGGGCCTGAACACCGCCCTGCGCGAGCGGCCCCAGGGGCGCCGTCTGTTCGATCTGCTCCGGCGGGGCGACGTGCTGGTGGTGCGCTGGGTCGACCGCCTCGGCCGGAACTACGCGGATGTCTGCGACACGCTGCGGGAGATGATGCGCCGCGGCGTCGTGGTGCGCACGGTGATCCACCGGCTCACCTTCGACGGCGCCACGGTCGACCCGATGCAGCAGGCCGTGCGCGACGCCCTCATCGGCTTCATGGCGGCGACCGCCCAGGCCCAGGCGGAAGCCATGCGGGAGGCCCAGAAGGCCGGGATCGCCCAGGCGCGGGAGCGGAGCGACGCCTATCGCGGGCGCAAGCCGAGCTTCACCCGGCCGCAGTACGAGGCGGTGCGCGGCGCGCTCGGCGAGGGCAGGGGGATCTCCGCCATCGCCGCCGCGACGGGCCTCAGCCGGCAGACCATCTACCGCATCCGCGACAACGCCGCCGAGGCGGAGGCGGCCCTGGCGCGCTGGGCCTGAGGCGGGCCCCGCACGGGGCGCGAGGCTCGCTGCTTCGTATGGTCGCCTCCCCGGAGCGCCCGCATCGGCTACCCTGGGGAACCGGATTGGTGCGGGATGATCACGAGCGCGGGATGACCATGGGCGCCGCCACTCTCCTCGGGCTCACCACGCTGGCGTTCCTCGCGCCGCTGCCCCCCGAGCGGTTCCATCCGCCGGAGCCGCCGCCCCGCGGCGTCGGCTGGGCGGTCTGCGCCGTGGTCGCGCTCCTGCTCGTGGTCACGGTGGTGCCCCTCAGCCTCGCGCTCGCCGACAAGTGGGCCATGGACGCGCACGTCGCCGAGTGCCGGGCCGCGGGCGGCCGCTTCGTGCCGGTCGCCTCGGTCAACGGGCGCGCCTATCGCTGCGACCAGCCGGAGCGTCCCCGCTCCTGACGGAGCGCCCGGGATTCAGAAATCCGCGTGGATGCGGGTGCCGAAGAAATCGGCCGGCCCGCGGTCGCGGTTGTAGGCCGGGTTCACCACGTGCTGGTAGTTCAGCGACAGGGTCAGGGTCTTGTTCAGCGCGAAGGCATAGTAGGCCTCGACCGCGCGTTCGGGGGCGTAGTTGAGCCGCCCGTCGCCGATGAGGAGGCCGACGCCGCCTTGGGCGAAGAAGGCGCGGTGGCTCGGCGAGATCGCGTTCATCGAGGTGCCGAGGCCCACCGTGTCGCCGGGGCGGCCCCAGGCGGTGCCCTTGAGCGACACGCCGCCGGAGACGGAGCGGTCGATGTCGGTGAAGGACAGGCTCTCGCTGCGGCCGTCATTGGCGCTGAAGCGGGCGAAGACGCCGAGGTCCGGCGTCACCGCCTGTTCGAGGTTGAGGTAGAAGCCGGTCTTGCGCCGGGCCGCCCGGGTGGCGGCGGCCGCGTCGTTGATGTCGCCGAACACGCCGGCCTGGGTCAGCGACACGACCTCGCGGAAATCGGCCGTGTTGCCGACATTGGTGAAGAAGCCGAGGCGCAGCTTGCCGGGCTGGTCGAGGCCCGGCAGCACGTGGCGCTCCTCGAACTCGATGGTGGTGCCCGCCCGGCGGAAGACGCGCGGGTCGAGGACGTCGCTGGACGGCTCCTTGGGCACCTGGGTGTAGGCGGCGCGGATCGCGAACTCGGCGCGATTGTACTCGACCATCACGCCCTGGGTGAAACCCGGCAGGTTGGCGGGAAAATCGTAGGCGCCGGAGGCCCAGATGCCCCAGTTCATGAAGTCGACCCGGGGGTCGTGCGCGTAGACGTTGCCGTCGAAATAGTCGCCGAGGGCGAACTTGCCCGCCACCACGGTGATCCGCTCGATGTCGCGCCGGGTGGCGACCTGGTTCGGGCCGTCCGGCACGTCCTCGGTCTCGCCGCCGAGGCCGAAGGTTTGGCGCACGAAGTAGCGGTTGGAGCGCAGCTTCGGGAACGGCGCGCCCGCCTTCTGCGCCTCGCCGTTGACGAAGCCGGCGACGCCCAGGGTCCGGCTCAGGCCGAAGCCCTGGGAGAATTCCGGGTTGTAGTAGAGTTCCGTGCCCTCGAAGAGCTTGAGGCCCAGGAAGGCGGTGGCGGTGGTGGTCGACTGGACCTGGTGGCCGATCAGGCTGGCCGGACCGGTATAGGGCGCGCGGAAGCCCGGCACCCCTTGGGCGATGAAGGTGGTCTGGCCATGCAGCGAGAAGCGGTCGCCCAAGCCGTCGCCGGGGTCGTGCGGGGCGGCCTCCTCGGCCTCGGGCGGGAGCACGAAGCCGTTCGGGTGCCAGGACAGGCGCGCCATCATCTGGTGCGAGGTGAACGCGTCCAGCCGCGTCGCCACCGGGCCGAGGCCCGGAACGGCGCCGAGGCCGAAGCGGCCGCTGCCGCCGAGGTCGAGGTAGCGGTAGTCGATTCCGAGGGCGAGACTCTCGGTCACGGCGAACTGCACGCCGGCCCCCAGGGTGAAGCCGAGCGAGGAGAGGTCGCGCCGCGCGGTGGAGACGAGCCCGGTGCCGGGGTCGGGATAGCTCGCCAGGATGCGGGCATCGGCGCCGGCGAGCCCGAAGGTCGCGTAGACCAGCGCGCGCTCGAAGGCGTAGCCGAAGCGCCCGCGCAGGGTGCCGTAGACATCCGTCTTGGCCCGAATCAGGCCGAGGCCCGGATCGCCGCCACCGACGTCGCCGAGGGTGGGCAGGAGCACGGGACGCTTCAGGTTCGCCCCCGCGACATCGGCCTCGATGCCGGCGAGCCAGGGGCCGGTCTGCCAGTTGTAGCCGCCGAACAGGCCGCCGACGGCGGTCGTCGCGTTGCGGCCGAGGTCGGACCGGCCGGTGGCGTCGCCCGTCTTGAACGCCTGGACCGGGCGGCCGCCGACCGTGGTGTCGCGAAAGTTGTAGGCGCCGTAGGAATTGCCGGCGCTGCCCTCGATCCCGAGATAGGGGCCCGACCAGTCGACATAGGCGGGCGCCGGGACCACCGGGCGAGGCTTGCCCGGATCGGCGGCCTGCGCGCCGGAGATGGCCGTCAGGGTGAGCAGGGCGAGGCCGGCGGCCAATCCGCTGTCCGGGCCGCCGCGCCCAAAGCGATCCGATCTCGTCATGACGCCCCCCGAGCCTCCGTTCCAGGGATGCGGTATAGACGATGCTATAACTGTGACAATAGGGTTTAATCCGGGTCCGCAGCGGAGCGGTCGCACTGTTGCGCAAACAGCGCAGGTGCGCTCCCGGCCCAGGCCCCATCGCCATCGACGACTCGCGGGGCCGCTCCAGTGCGCTCGCGGATTCCGGACTCCGGATCGATGCCTAGACGCCGTTTGCGAAGGACTGATGATCGTCGCCGCACCCCCCATTTGAAGGATGTCGGGCCTGGAGGTGCGGTCTAACCTCGGGATCTCCAAGGTTTCGGACCGTCTCGGCCCGCGGGGCATCGACCCTGCGGGCCCTTTTTTGATGGCGGTGCCCGGCCCGCGCCTCAGGCGTCGCCCGTCTCGATCTTCTCGATCAGCGCGGTCAACTCGCCGATACGCAGGCGAAGGCCTTCGCGGGCGCTCTCGTCCATGTCGCGCAGGGCGTAACCGTCCTCGAACTGGCGCTTCTCCGTATGGGCTTCTTGCCCGAGCGCGGCGAGCTCCGCCATCAGGCGCGCGCGCTCGGCGAGATACTGGGTCTTCCGGTCGTCGATGGCGGACATGGTTATTCCCTGGTGTACGGCGCAGGCCCCGCCGTGGGCAGACCTGGCCAGGGGAACGCGGGGATTCGACCGGCGGTTCAGGAGCCGTGCGCCGAACCGGAACCATAGCGCCGCCCGACCGTTGCACCGACGACCCAAGCTCGATGACCTCAATCCCCGCCCGGCGCCCGCCGAGGCGGGTTTTTTTCATCCGTGCCTGCGGGGCGCCCAGCTTTCGAGACGTTGGGATCGTCCGTGATGTATTCATGTTCAAGTGGCGCAGAAATTTGCATGAGACATGACAGAGCCGGCAGATAAACTTTCCGTGTGACAGTAATTATAATGCCGCGTCGAGATCAGGGGCTAGAAAAACCACTCCGATACGATTCCTTAGCGGGACTTTAAGCATCCGACCGTTAGTCAGGATGTCGATGTCGGTCCGGAGATCTCTCGTGGGTTTGCTCGCGCGCTTCAGTATCATCACCAAGTTGATCGCCGTGGTCAGTCTGATCGGGGTCATCGTCAGCGGCTGTCTCTGGTACGCCACCACGCAGATGACGATGATCGACGGCGCCTACAGCCGCTTCATCTCCCACGATACGAAGGCGATCGCCGACCTGCGGACGGTCAACCGGCTGGTCTTCACGATGAGCTACTTCAACTTCCGCAACATCGCCGAGGTGAGCCCCGTCGAGATGCAGAAGACGGACAAGGGTTTCGAAGACGCCAGCGAGCGCCTGAACAAGGTGCTGGCGGAGTTGCGGGACGGGGCGCCCAGCTTCGCGCCGCGCATCGACGCCCTGAAGCAGAAGGTCAACCGCTTCATGGCCGACAGCTCGGAGGCGCGCACCCTGGCGAGCAGCGGCCTGAAGGCCGAGGCCGTCACCCTGCTGCACGAGACCGTCGATCCCACCTTCGACGCCATGGTGGCGGAGGGCAGCGCCCTCGGCCGGGACATCCGGACCTTCGTCGACGACGGTGCCCGCGACCTCGCCGCGATGACCGACCGGACCCGGTTCAACACCCTGCTCCTCGGCGGCCTCGGCCTGCTCGCCGGGCTGGCGGCGGCCGGGCTCGTCGCCGTGTTCGGGATCACCCGTCCGATTGGCCAGCTGGTCGAGGCCCTGCGCCGGATGGCGCGCGGGGACGGCGACGCGGTGATCCTCGGGCGCGATCGGCGCGACGAGGTCGGCGCCGTGGGCCGTGCGGTGGAGGAGATCCGGGCCCTGGTCGCCCGCAAGGCCTCCGAGGAGGCCGAGCGCCGCCAGATCGCCGATGGGGCGGCGGCGGCCGAGCGCCAGCGCACCATGCGCGAACTCGCCGACGGCTTCGAGACCGCGGTCGGCTCGATCATCGCCACCGTCTCGGCCTCGGCCGGCGCGCTGCAGGAGACCGCCGAGGCGATGAGCACCAACGCGGCCCGCACCACCGACCGGTCGGTGACGGTGGCCGCCGCCGCCGAGGAGGCCGCCTCCAACGTCAACACCGTGGCGGCGGCGGCCGAGGAGCTCGGCTCGTCGGTTCAGGAGATCGGCCGGCAGGTGGACGGCTCGGCCAACCTCGCCCTGCGGGCGGTGGAGGAGGCGGCCCAGACCGCCGGTCTCGTGCAGGACCTCAGCACCGCGGCCGCCCGGATCGGCGACGTCGTCGCGCTGATCACCACCATCGCGGGCCAGACCAACCTGCTGGCACTGAACGCCACCATCGAGGCGGCCCGGGCGGGCGAGGCGGGGCGCGGCTTCGCGGTGGTCGCCGCCGAGGTCAAGGAACTCGCCAACCAGACCACGCGGGCGACCCACGAGATCGAGGAGCAGATCGGCCGCATCCAGGCCTCGACGGCGCAGGCGGTGGGGGCGATCCGCACCATCAGCGGCCGCATCGGCGAGATCAGCCAGGTGACGACCTCGATCGCGGCGGCCGTCGAGGAGCAGGGTTCGGCGACCCAGGAGATCGTGCGCAACGTGGGCCAGGCCGCCAGCGGCACCAGCGAGGTCACCGAGAACATCTCGGGCGTGGCCCACGCGGCCGAGGAGACCGGCGCCGCCGCCCGTCAGGTGCTGGTGTCGGCCTCCGACCTGACCGCCCAGTCGGAGCACCTGACCGTGCAGGTCACGCGCTTCCTGGAGACCGTCCGGGCGGCGTGAGCGCGCTGCCGGGACTCGCGTGACGCGACGGCGGCCGGCTCACCGAGCGCGATCCGGCGAGCAGGAAGCGCCAGGGCGTCTCCACCGCGCGGGAGATGCCGATCCGGCGATCGGCGATCCAGGCCGGCGCCGTCCCGGGGGCGGCGAGCGCGAAGGGCGGCGCGTCGAGGGGGAGGCCGTCCATCGCGAGGCCGACGGCGAGCGCCTGGCAGAGGCGGCCGGGGCCGGCGCAGAACAGGCGCGGGTCGGACAGCCGGCGACGCGCCGCCATCATCTCCAGCCCGTGGCGGGGCTCCAGCGCCCGGATCAGCACCGCGCTGCCCGGCTCGCAGACGAGGTTCAGGCACCAGTGCATGCCGTAGGAGCGGTAGACATAGGCGTGCCCCGGCGGCCCGAACATGCTGGCATTGCGCCGGGTCGGGCCGTTGGCGCTGTGCGAGGCGGGGTCGCCGCGATCGTAGGCCTCCGTCTCCACGATGATCCCGCCGATCCCGTCGACCCGCAGGTCGCAGCCGATCAGGGCGACGGCCACCGCCGCCGCCGGCCGGGCGAAGAAGCCGGCAGGGAGGGGCGCGCCCGCGGGGTCGCCCGCCGGACTCACGGGGTGGATGCGCCCTTCGCGCCCTTTTGATCCTCGGCGCCCTTCGCGACCTTGGCGCCGCGCAGGTCGGCGCGGGCGCGCTCCAGCCCCTCGGGGCCGAGGTCGAGGGCGAGGCGAACGGCCCGTTCCACGTAGGCCTGGGGCGTCAGCCCGGAGGCCTTCGCGGCCCGCGACACCTCCAGGCCGAGCCCGAGATCGAGGGGGATCGCGCTCGTGCGCGGCGGGGCCGCCTCCGCCGCCGCGGGGGCCGTGGCCAGGGCGGCCGGCGAGACCGACGGGGACATCGCCGGGGCGCCGGCACGCAGGGCGGCCGTCCCGGTCAGCGGCGCCGGTCCGCTCTCCGGGCGCGGCGGCAGGCCGAGGGCCTCGCGCCGGCCCTGCGCGGCCAGCCGATCGGCGCGCTCGTTGCCGGCCTCGCCCGCATGGCCCCGCACCCAGGTCCAGCGCACGTCGCGGCGCGCCGCCAGGGCGTCGAGTTCCTGCATCAGCTCGACGTTCTTCACCGGGCCGGTGGCGGTGCGCCAGCCCTTGGCCTTCCAGCCGCGCATCCACTCGGTCACCGACTTGATGACGTACTGGCTGTCGCAGCGCATCTCGATCTGCGCGCCCTCGGGGAAGTGGCGCAGGGCGTTGATCGCGGCGGTGAGCTCCATGCGGTTGTTGGTGGTGGTCCGGTCGCCGCCGCAGAGCTCGATCCGGCCGCTCTCGGCCTCGATCACCACGCCCCAGCCGCCGGGGCCGGGATTGGGGTCGCATCCGCCGTCGGCATAGACGATGGTTCGCATGGGGCTCGCTTCGACCTGTTCACGACGGGCCGCCCCCGGGAGGGACGGCGCCGGGGTATCCGGGCGCCGCCCATAGCACGCCCGCGGGCCCCTCGGGCACCCGCCTCAGGGGCGGGCCGGGTCGATGCGGTAGCGGATCGGCTTGAAGCTGTTGTTGTTCGACTGCAGGGCCGAGCAGGCGGTGAGCCCGATCACGAGGTCGCATTCCGCCGCGAAGGTGACGTGGTCTCCGGCCCGGCTCAGCGGCGGCTCCACCTTCAGTTCGCCCGTGCCGCCGTCCACCGTGACGTTCATGAACACGTTGAAGGCCACCGGAATCCGGTCCGGCGCGACGCCGTAGGGGGCGAGCGCCGCCGCGAGGTTGCCGAAGCAGCCCCGGTGCGGGTGGGCGTCGCCGTAGATGATCCGGAAGGTGTCGGCCGAGCACGGCGTCAGCAGGAAGTCGTGGCGGCCGACCGTGTCCTCGACGATGCGCAGCAGCACGTTCGAGCGGTTGGAATAGATCGGGTCCCCGGTGGTGAGGTAGATCCGGCTGGCATAGTCCAGGGTCCGGCCCGACGAGATCACCTCGTCGAGGTCGCCGCGCACGAAGGCGAGGAGGTCGGCCACCTGCTCGCCCTGCGGGTCGATCACGGTGAGGCGCTCGCCCTTGTCGAGGGTGAAGGCCACGCCGGAGCGGGGCGCGATCTCGTGCGTCGGGGCGTCAGGCGGCATCCCGGTCCTCCGTCGCACGGCCGCGGAACGGACAGATCCAGTCGGCATCGACGGCGCGGCCGCTGTACTGGCGCGCCTCCGAGGCGTCGCCGTGCCGGGCGAGCATCGGGTTGATCGAGCCGGCCAGCGCCTCGTCGCGGGAGAGGATCGCGCTGCGCAGCTTCTCGTAGCGGCCTTCGGCGCGGAGTTGCTCGAACTGGGCGCGCAGGTTGAACACCAGCACCGGGTGCGGGAAGCGACGGGCGGGCCGGCTCGCGCCGGGATGCATGCCGACGACGAAGAACGCCTCGCCGCCGAACGAGAGCGAGAAGTGCGGATCGTTCGGATCGGCCTCGACGCGGGTGTCGTAGCGCTGGCCGAGGAACGCGTCCTTGTCCGACAGGGACTGCACCCGGTCCCAGAGATGGCCCTCGAAGGCCTCCTCGCCCAGATCGGTCGCATCCTCGAAGATGACGGCGAAGCTCTGGAACAGGTCGGGCTTGGCGCGGTAGCGGCAGATGAAGGCGAGCAGCGCCGGATAGAGTCGGGCATCGTCCCAGCTCGAGGCGATGCTGCGCGCCACGACGATCTTCATCTGGCCCTTCGAGAGGGCGGATTTCGCGCCGACGCAGGGGAAGGGCTGGCTCCGGATGAAATCCTGGAAGGCCACGGCCAGGGGATGGCCGCTGTCGTCGGTGGGGATATGCATGGGGACTCGACGCTGACCGCACCCGGAACGCGGGATGCCGAGGTGAACCGGGGGCGGATGGCCCTGTTCCGTTCGCGCGACGGCATGGCGCGCACCGTCCACAGCCCTTCGGTCGCGGCCGAAGCGGCGCACGCCGAACCTTTGCCGGCGCCGGGCATTGAACCGCCGATGCCGAAACGGGGCCCCACGACGATGACGACGCACCCATGACCGGCCCGAAAGGGGCCGCCCGGTTCGCGAAGGGCACCTTGCGGGCGCTGCGCCTGCTGGCCAAGCCCGTGCGCCGGTCCCAGGGCCGCGCCGGCACCGTGGTGGAGACCTACCGGGGCTACGGCTCGCGCGACGAGGTCTTCCTCATCGGGCGGGTCTTCCGCCAGTCGCGCCGGGCCGCCGAGGCGCCGGACGAGGGCTGGGCCGCCGAACTGCGCGACATCCGGCGCCGCATCACCCGCCGCAAGGTGGCGGGCGCGGTTCTCACCGCGCGCTTCTTCGGCTGCGAGGAGCGGGTCGTCACCGACCGCGACGGCTATTTCCGCGTCCACCTGCGGCCGAACCTGCCCGCGCCCCCGCAGGCCTCCTGGCACGAGATGGAGCTCGATCTGGCCGGCCCCGAACCCGTGCGGGCGACGGGACAGGTGTTCATCCCGTCGGCCGATTGCCGGCGGGTGGTGATCAGCGACATCGACGACACGGTGATGCGCACGGGCGTGGCCAACAAGGTCAAGATGCTGTGGCGCCTGTTCGTGGAGGACGCCGAGAACCGGGTCGCCTTCCCGGGTGCCGCCGCGCTCTACCGGGCGCTCTATGCGGGGCCGTGCGGAGCGGAGGGCAACCCGATGCTCTACGTCTCGCGGGCGCCGTGGGGCCTCTACGACATGCTGAGCGAGTTCTTCGTCCTGCACCGGATTCCCGTCGGGCCGGTGCTGTTCCTGCGCGAATGGGGCCTGTCCTGGACGAGCCCGCTGCCGCGCCGGGCCGAGGACCACAAGCGCCACCTCATCGACCACATGCTGGCGCTCTACCACGACCTGCCCTTCGTGCTCATCGGCGACAGCGGCCAGCACGACCCGGAAGTCTATGCCGGCATCGTCGCCGCCCATCCGGGCCGGGTGGCGGCGGTCTACATCCGAAACGTCTCGCGGGATGCCGGCCGTCTGGAGGAGATCGCCAGGCTCGCCGAGGCGGTGGAGGCGGCGGGCAGCAGCCTCGTGCTGGCCGCCGACAGCCTCGCCATGGCGGAGCACGCGGCCGAGCAGGGCACGATCGCCCGCTCCGCCGTGGCCGAGGTGGCGCGGGAATACGGCGCCGTGCCCGAGACGCGCCGCCGCGCCGGCCGCACCCGGGCCCGCGCCCTGCGCAAGGTCCTCGACGGCGCCGGCCCGACGCCCCCCAGCGTCATCGTCGAGCCCGGCCGCTCCGACCCGCAGGGCTGAGCCGCAGGGCGCGCGCCCGACAGCCGCGAACGCGCGTCCACCCATCACGCCTTCCGACCGGTGACTCGGACCAAAGGTCTGCCTTTGCGGAAGGCATTATGCCTATACGGTTTGCAATTTGCGCCTCGCTCTGTAAGGTCGATCTGGTATACCAGAGTCGCAAGCCTGCATTTTCAGCGGTCGCCCGCTCTGCGGGCCCTGCGCGAGCGAGGGCAGAGGAATGTCCGACACCGCCGGCCCCGACCGCCCAGCCGCCACGCTGTTCGGCTCCCGCCTGTTCCGGCCGATCCTGGCGGGCGCGACGCTGCGTGAGCGCCTGATCGGCTGTCTGGGCGCCCTCATCGGCATCGCCCTGACAGGGCTGGTCTCCGGCTGGATGGTGGGGCAGGGGCCGCACATTCCCCTCATCGTCGCGCCCATGGGGGCGACGGCGGTGCTGCTCTTCGCGGTGCCGGCGAGTCCGCTCGCCCAGCCCTGGCCGATCATCGGGGGCAACACGATCTCGGCCCTGATCGGCGTCACCGCCGCCCACTTCATCCCGAACCCGGTGCTGGCCATCGGGGTCGGCGTCTCGCTCGCCATCGCGGCGATGTCGTTCACCCGCTGCCTGCACCCCCCGGGCGGCGCGGCCGCCCTGACCGCGCTGATCGGCGGCCCGGCCATCGCCTCCTCGGGGTTCCTGTTTCCCTTCGTGCCGGTCTGCCTGAACTCCATCATCCTGGTCAGCCTCGGCATCGCCTTCCACCGGATCTCCGGCCGCACGTATCCGCACGTCCCGGCCGCACCTCCGGCCAACCCGCACGGCACCGCCGACCTGCCGGCCCCGATCCGGGTCGGCTTCAACGCCCGCGACGTCGATGCGGCGCTCCTCAGCCTGCACGAGACCCTCGACATCGACCGCAGCGACCTCGACCGCCTGTTGCGCGAGGTCGAGAACCAGGCCCTCGTGCGGACGCACGGAACGCTGGCGTGCCACGCCGTGATGTCCCGCGACGTGATCACGATCGGGCTGCACGAGCCCCTGGCGCGGGCGCGCGACCTGCTGCTCCGGCACAACATCCGGACCCTGCCGGTGGTGGACGAGGCCGGCCGCCTCGCCGGGACCCTGGGCCTGCGCGAACTCGCCCGGAGCGGGGAGGGCGACCTCGCTGGGGTGATGTCCGAGGCGCGCACGGCCGGCGCCGCCGAACCGGTGCTCGGCCTGATCGAGCCGCTCACCAACGGCCACGCGCACGCGGTAGTGGTCACGGCCGAGGACCGCAGCATCCTCGGGATCATCACCCAGACCGACCTGCTGGCGGTGCTGATGCGCCTCGTCGCGAACAAGGCCCTCGACCGGAGCGCCGCACCGCTATCCTGAGGGGCCGGCGGCGCGGGGCCGGAATCCATGGCGCGGTTGTTGCAGGGAGGCGCATTCCCTCGCACCGCAGCTCCACGGGTTCGAGCCGATGCACGACGCGCCGCTTCTCCTCCACCTCCTCTACGCGACCCTGATGGTCGCGAGCATGATGCTCACCTGGCAGGTCCATCGCCTGCTCGGCCGGGGCTGACGCCGGACGCTGCGGGCCGCCGGCCCGGCCCTCGCCGGCCGCCGCGAGCCCCGCACCGAGCCTGTCCCGGATGATGCCCGGCGCCAACCTGCTCGCCGAGTTGCCCGACGCCTCGGAGGGCGAGGTCTCCACCGAACTCCTCGCCCGGCCGGGCTGCCGGATCGAGCGGATCGTCTCGCAGGGACAGGTCACGCCGCCGGACCAGCCCTATCGCCAGGCCCATGACGAATGGGTGCTGCTGCTCGCGGGGGCGGCGCGGGTCGCGATGGGGGATGCGGAGACGGTGCTGGGGCCGGGCGACACCCTGTTCATCCCGGCCGGGACCGTGCACCGGGTCAGCTTCACCGATCCCGACCGGTCGGCCGGGGGGTAGGAGTCAGATCGCGGCGGCCGGATCGCCGCCGAGGGGGTTGCCCTCGTCCTCGTTGCGGTCGTCCGCCGCCTGTCGCGCCCGGCGCGAGCGGCCCCCGCGATCGAGCAGCGAGCGGCCGAGTGCCCGGAAGGGGGCGGTGAGGCGGCGGGCGTCGTCGGCGCGCTCCATGAAGCGCTCGCCGTTGCGGATCTCCCTGTCGAGCCGCGCCATGGTGCGGGCCAGCGCCGGATCCTCGTCGTCGAGCCAGACCTCCACCGTGCGGGCGAAGGCGATGACCACGCCCTGGAGCTTGAGGCGGCCCAGGGGGCCCTCGGTGTTGATGCCGGCGGCGGCCAGCATGTAGCGGTGCGAGTTCAGCGCGACGCCGTTCAGCGCCAGCATCGAGAGCGGGTCGCCGCGAAGGGCGTAGGAGATCCGGCGCAGGGCGTCCTTGTAGGGCGTCATCGCGTCGAGGCGGCGCATCAGCACGTCGAACAGGCGCTCGCGGGTCGGCTCGTCGGCGAGATCGGCCGTGTCGCCCTCCAGCACCTTGCGGTCGATGATGCGGGAGAGGCCCCCGAGCACGGCGCCCTTCGAGGGGAACAGGTCGCGCAGGTCCGCCAGCGTCAGGCCCGCCTCCCGGGCGATGTCGCTAACCTCGATGTCGTTCCACGGCTGCTCGGCGGCGAGCCGCATCAGGGCCTCGACGGCCGCTTCGCGCGGAGGCAGCGTCGTCCCGGGCGCTGCGGCCGACACCGGCAGGGTGTCGGCGGAGTCCGTCTCGGTCGTCTGGGTCTCGGGCTTGGGAGAGCCGGGGCGTTTGGCCATGGTCGTGCGATCCTCGTCCAATCAGGCCTTCATGTAGGGTCCGCCGGCCGGATCGTCAGGGCCGGCTCAGCCCGCGAGGGCCCCGGCGCGGCGCCGCGCCGCGTCCACCGCCTCGCGCATCAGGTCCGGTAGGCCGCCGCTGCGCATCAGCACCGCGAGGGCCTCGGCGGTGGTGCCCCCCGGCGAGGTCACGTCCTGGCGCAGGAGCCCGGCCTCGCGGGGGCTGGCGTCGAGGAGCGCGGCGGCGCCCGTGACCGTGGAGCGGGCGAGGCGCGCGGCCATGTCCGCCGGCAGGCCGGCGGCGACGCCCGCCTGCGCCATCGCCTCGGCCAGGAGAAAGACGTAGGCCGGGCCGGAGCCCGAGACGGCGGTGAGCGCGTCGATCAGCCCCTCGTCGTCGAGCCATTCCACGACGCCGACGCTGGCGAGGAGCGCGTGGGCCTGGGCCCGCTGCTCCGGATCGACCGCCGCGCTGGCCACGGCGCCGGTGGCGCCCCGGCCGATGCTGGCGGGCAGGTTGGGCATCGCCCGCACGATGGCGCGGGCGCCGGGCAGGCGGTCGCGCAGGTTGGCGATGGTCTTGCCCGCCAGGATCGACACCACCAGGGTCCGGGGGCCGACGAGCGGCGCCAGCGCGGGCGCCGCGCCCTCCAGCCCCTGCGGCTTCATGGCGAGCACCAGCGCATCGGCGACCGGCGGCGCGGCGGGGTTCAGGGCGAGCCCGTGCGCGGCACAGAGCGCCTGCATCTCGGGGGACGGCTGCGGATCGAGAACCGTGGTGCGGGCCGGGTCGAGACCGCCCGCCAGCCAGCCGGCGAGCATCGCGCCGCCCATCTTGCCGGCGCCCACCAGGGTGAGGGAGGCGGGAAGGACGGGGGTGGCCGGCGTGCTCACGCCTCGCCTTCGGTCTCGAACAGCACCGCGTCGAGGGCCTCGCGGGCCGACTTGCCGGCCCAGAGCACGAACTGGAAGGCCTGGTAGTAGCGCTCGCAGGCGTCGACGGCCGACTTCAGCATCATGGTGCACTGGCCCTGGGTCGGGGCCGCGCCGCCGGTGAGCAGCAGCGAGTGCCGGAACATCACCACGTTGTCGGTGGACCAGAGGTCGAAATGCCCGACCCACAGCTGCTCGTTGACCAGGGAGACCAGGGTCAGGATCTCGGTGCGGCGGCGCTCCGGCACCTTGAGGTCGAAGGCGGAGGCGACGTGCAGCGCCTCCACGTCCTCGATCCAGGTGAACGCCACGTGATAGTCGGCCCAGCGCCCGGCCACGGAGACCGACATCTCGTCGGTCTCGGCCCGGTCGAAGATCCAGTCGCGCAGCGACGCGAGGCGCTCGACGATGTCGAGGGGATGCTCGTGCCGATCGTAATCTTCGATGTGGAGTTGGGTCATGGCGGTCCAGTGTGTCGATCTCGGTGAAGATCGGCGAAGTCGTTGTGAAACTCGATCCTGCCACCGCTGGCGCTCTGGTCCGGAAATGCTCCACGCCCACCCGGTGAGGGTACGGCAGGCGGCGATTCTGTTCGGTTCAGGACGTTTCGGGGCGGGAGCGAATCAGGTCATGACCCACTATAGACCGTGCTGGACTCGCGTTTCAAAGCGGCCCGGGAAGCCGGTGAACAGGAAAGCGACCGTCCACCGTTCCTTCCTGTGCACAAGCGTGGCGGGGCGGGAGCGCCCGCGAATCAACCTGGAATCAGATCGCCTCGCTGGCCCCGGCCACCGGTTCGGCGCCGAGTTTCGCCTCAAGGGCGGTGACCCGGGCGGCCAGGGCGTCGTTCTGGCTGCGCAAGGCCGAGACGAGGTCGCGCAGCACGTCGAGCTCCTCGCGGGAGGCGATGTCCATGTCGCGGATCAGGCGCTCGACCTGGGCCTTGAACACCGTCTCCGCCTCGCGGCGCACGCCCTGTGCGGCTCCGGCGGCGTCGGTCATCAGGCGGGCGAAATCGTCGAACAGCCGGTTCGAGCCTTGCATCGTCGTCTCCCGGAGCAGTGAGGCCGCCATCCGTCCGTGACGGCCACGAGACCGGCGCCTGCGCGTCCCGACATAAGAATCCCCGCGCGTCCCGGCAATCCGCGCCGGTGCTTTGTGCGCCCGGCCGCGGATGTTTCCGGCCGTGTGGCGCGGGCGCGCGAAACAGGCATTTACAAATCCCTGCCGCGCTGGCCCTTCGAACTGCACGCAGCCGGGCGCATAATCCCGCGTTGACAGAGCCGCATGGGGTCCGGGCGCCGGTCCCGGATGCGGAGGGAGCCGCGATGCTCGGGACCATGACGCAGACGACCGCCACCCATCCCCACATCCTCCTGGTGGAGGACGACCGCGAGATCAGCGCCCTCGTCGCCCGCTACCTGCGCGCCAACGAGTGCCGGGTCAGCCTCGCCGGGGACGGGGTGGCCATGGACAAGGTGCTGGCCGATGCCCGGGTCGACCTCGTCGTCCTCGACCTGATGCTCCCGGGCGAGGACGGGCTCAGCCTGTGCCGGCGGCTGCGCGCCACCTCGCGCATCCCGATCCTGATGCTCACCGCCAAGGCCGAGGAGATCGACCGGATCATCGGCCTCGAGATCGGCGCCGACGATTACCTCGGCAAGCCCTTCAACCCGCGCGAGCTGCTGGCGCGCATCCGCGCCATCCTGCGGCGGGGCACGGGCACGGAGGCCGAGGCGGAGGAGGGCGTGCGCCGCCTGCACTTCCTCGGCTGGACCCTCGACGTCTCCCTGCGCCAGCTCCTCAGCCCGGAGGATGCGCGCATCGCCATCACGGGGGCGGAGTTCGACCTGCTGCACGCCCTCTGCCTGCGTCCCGGCCGGGTGCTCTCCCGGGACCAGCTCCTCGACCTGACGCAGGGGCGGGCCGCCGGCCCGTTCGAGCGCAGCATCGACGTCCTGATCAGCCGCATCCGCCAGAAGATCGAGCAGGACCCGCGCAACCCCGAGATCATCCGCACCATCCGCTCCGGCGGCTACCTCTTCACGCCGGAGGTCACCCGCGCATGAGGACCCCGCGCATCAACGACCCCCGGATGGGGACCCCCGATGAGGGCCGCGTCACGAAGCCGTCCTGGAGCCGCCTGCGCGCCCTGGTGCCGTCGAGCGTCGCCGGGCAGATCGCCTTGCTCATCGTCGCCGCGGTGGTGCTGGCGCACGCCATGGCGACGCTGGCCTTCTTCACCCTGCGCGAGCCCTGGCGTCCCGACGACCATCCCGGCGTCGCCGCCAACCGCCTCGCCACGGTGGCCCGCCTCCTCGACGGCGCCAGCCCGGCCGACCGACCGGCGCTGATCGCCAATGCCGCCCGGATGCTGCCGACCCTGCGGATCGAGCCGTGGGACGGGACCGAGGCCGGGAGCGCCCTGCCGGAGCCGGCGGGCGAGGACCGGCTCAGCGACCATTTCGTGGTCCAGCGCCTGCGCGACGGCTTCGGCCGCCCCCTCGCCATCACCGACCTGTCGGCGGCCGGGCGGCCGGCGGATGCCCCCCCGGGCGTGCGCGTCGGCATCGCGACGCCGGGGGGCGCCCGGCTCTCGGCCCTGGTGCCGGACGACGACCGCCCGCCCATGCGGCAGGGCGCCATCATCTTCACCTTCGTGTTCCTGGGGGTCGCCGTCTCGCTGATCTGCCTCTGGGCCACGCGGGCGCTCACCGCGCCCCTGGCCCGGCTCGCCGAGGCGGCGGACGTCTTCGGCACCCGCATGAACCTCGTGGACCTGCCGGAGAACGGCCCGCGCGAGGTCGTCGCCCTGTCCCGGGCCCTCGACCGGATGCGGGCCCGCGTGCGCCGCCTCGTGGACGACCGCACCCAGATGCTTGCCGCGATCAGCCACGACTTGCGCACCCCGATCACCCGCCTGCGCCTGCGCGCGGAGTTCATCGACGACGACCACGCACGGACCATGACCCTGCGCGACCTCGACCAGATGAACGGCCTCGTGGAGGCGGCCCTGTCCTTCGTGCGCGACGGTCACTCCCCGGAAGGGGGCGCCAAGACGCTGATCGACCTCGCCTCCATCGTGCAGACCGTCGCGGACGAGTTCGCCGATATCGGCGCCGACGTCCGGGTCGCCGAGACCCGCCACGTCCTGGTCCAGGGCCGGCCGGACGAATTGCAGCGCGCGATCATGAACCTCGTCGACAACGCGGTGAAGTATGGCGGGGCGGCACGGCTGACGGTGACGCAGACCGAGCGCGGCGTGGCGGTGGACGTCAGCGACGACGGTCCCGGCATCCCGGAGGCCGAGCGCGACGCCATGCTCCAGCCCTTCGTGCGCGGCGACCGGGCGCGCAATCTCGACACCGCCAGCGGCTTCGGCCTCGGGCTCTCCATCGTCCTCGCCATCGTGGATTCGCACGAGGGGCGCTTCACCCTGCGCAACCGGACGCCGCGCGGCCTGACCGCGCGGATCGAGCTGCCGCGCACCGTCTCGGCGTCGCCGCCGGCCGTCGCGGCCGAGCCCGGCCTTCGCGCCGCCGCCGAGTGAGGGGAGCCCGGGGGGGTGGAACGCGAAAAGGCCCGGACCGCACGGGGCCGGGCCTTCCTCCGTGGCCGGGCGCTCGGCGCCGGCCCACGTCACGTCACGTCACGTCGCCGGATGTCGCGGTGTCAGGGCCGCATCAGCAGCGCGGGCCGCCCGAGGTCTGGCCATATTGCTGGACCGGGAAGTTCTGCTGGTTGGCGTTGCCCTGGCTCGCCGAATTGTCCGCGCAGCGGCCCGTGGCCGGGACATCGTAGGAGCGGATCGAGCCCGTCATGATGTCGTCGTAGCGGGAGGCGGGCACATCGCCGTAGGCCGGCGCGACGCGGTCGAACGCGAAGCTTCCGGTCGCCGGAGCAGCAACGGCAAGGACAGTTGCGGCAACGAGGGCGAAAAGACGATGTTTCATGAAAAGAATATCACTCCTGTGTGAGACGAAGACCCTGTGTCTTCTGCGTCTCGACTGCGATGAGAGTAATATGGGTCGCGTCGCGCGATGGTGACGTGCCGCCGCGCACGCGACCCTCCGTTGCCGGTCCGAAGGGGCGGCGGTCGGATCGGAGCCGTCAGAACTCCATGTCGAGTTCCTCGATCTCGTCGGGCTCCCGCGCCGCCTCGTCCGCCCATTCCTCCATCAGCGGCCAGGCCAGGATGGTGTCGCGATAGGCCTCGGTCCGGCGCGACAGGCTGACATCGTAGGTGCGGAAGCGCGTGCAGACGGGGGCGAACATCGCGTCGGCGAGGCTCGGCGTCTCGCCGAAGAGGTACGGGCCGTCGTAGCGACCCAGGCATTCGTCGACGATCGTGATCACCCGCTCGATGTCGCCCCGCGCACCGTTGAAGATCTTGAAGTTCCGGTGTCGCGCCTTGAGGTTCATCGGCAGGGCCGAGCGCAGGTTGATGAAGCCGCCATGCATCTCGCCCGAGATCGAGCGGCAATGGGCCCGGGCCACGGCGTTGCGCGGCAGGAACCCGGCCTCCGGCCGGATCTCGTTGAGGTACTGGGCGATGGCGAGGGTGTCCCAGACGATGATCTCCCCGTGGACGAGGCGGGGAACGAGGAACGAGGGCGACAGGTGCAGGAGTTCCGCCCGGGTGGAGGCGTCGTTCCCGGAGAGGAGCTCCGTCTCGAAATCGAGCCCGGCCATGCGGCAGACCAGCCAGCCGCGCAGCGACCACGACGAGTAATTCCGGCTCGAGATCGTCAGCGTCGCCGCAGGCATGGTGTCCCCCCGTGTTCCCTCGCCGACACGTGATCCAAGACTCGTGCCGCCGGGCCGCGTCGATAGGCAGGATGTTTCCGGTCGCCGCATCGCCGGCTCACCCGGTACGGGAGCCTTCTGTCACGGCATAGGTTGACCTTTCACAGTCACGGCCCGTGGTGAGACGATGTTCACCTGTTATTCCGATGCGATGCGCGACACTTCCCCGGTGATGCATACGCACAACAACCGCAGGATATCACACGGCAAGGCCGTTGCGTCCGGGCCCTGCCTGCCGCAGCCTAGCGCCCCATCGTCGGCGGCTCTGCCGTCGCGCCCGCTCGCCGCGGACGTTCTGCGATTTGACCGTTCGCGTAGGAGTTCGGGCTGCATGCTCTACCGTGCCTTCGATGCCCAGTCTGACCTGGCGGAGCAGACGCGCGCCTGGGGACGTCTCGTCCACGACGCCGTCTCCCCCTGGACCTCCGCCGGCTACCGCGAACCGCTGACCTGGTGGTCCGCGGGCGCCCGCATGATGATGCGCGCCGGGCTGACCTTCACCCGCCCCGCCTACGGCATCGACAGCGTGACGGTCGGCAACCGCGAGGTGCCGGTGACCGAGGAGGCGGCCTTCGCGACGCCGTTCGGGACGCTGCTGCGCTTCAAGAAGGACATCGACACCGAGCAGCCCCGCGTCCTCGTGGTGGCGCCGCTCTCGGGCCACTTCGCCACCCTGCTGCGCGGCACGGTGCGGACCCTGCTGCCCGACCACGACGTCTACATCACCGACTGGCACAACGCCCGCGACGTGCCCCTGAGCGCCGGGCCGTTCGGGTTCGACGACTATGTCGACCACCTCGTTCAGTTCCTCGGGGCGATCGGGGAGGGGGCGCATCTCGTCGCCGTGTGCCAGCCGGCCGTGCAGGCGCTGGCCGCCGCCGCCGTGATGGCGCATTCGAAGGACGTGGCGCACCCGCGCAGCATGACACTGATGGCCGGCCCGGTGGATTGCCGGATCTCGCCGACCTCGGTGAACCACCTCGCCACCTCGAAGCCGATCGCGTGGTTCGAGAAGAACCTCATCGCCACGGTGCCCGACCGGCACAAGGGCGCCGGCCGCCGGGTCTATCCCGGCTTCATGCAGGTCTCGGCCTTCGTCTCGATGAACGCCAAGCGCCACATCCAGGGCCATGCCGACCTGTTCTGGCACCTGGCCAACGGCGAGACCGACAAGGCGCGCCAGATCGAGGGCTTCTACGACGAGTACTTCGCCGTCCTCGACCTCGCGGCGGAGTTCTACCTCGAGACGGTCAAGACCGTGTTCCAGGACTACACCCTGGCCAAGAACGAGCTGACCTATCGCGGAAACCCCATCGACATGGGCGCCATCCGCAAGACCGCGCTGATGACGGTGGAGGGCGAGCGCGACGACATCTGCGCCGTGGGCCAGACCATGGCGGCGCACGACCTCTGCACCAGCCTGCCCCACCACATGAAGAGCCACCATCTCCAGGCCGGCGTCGGCCATTACGGCGTGTTCTCAGGCCGCAAGTGGGAGAGCCAGACCTACCCGCTGGTGCGCAACTTCATCCAGTCGCACAACTGAGCGGGACCCGTCCGTCGGCGGGCTCGACCGGACCACGCCGCGCCGGATAAGGGCCGCGATCCCGCCGGCAGGCGGATTGGCGGCCGAGGCCGTCTCCGCATCGCCACGGCAAAACGCCCTCCCGGGCGGGGGAGGGCGCTGGTCGGCTCCGATCGTTGGGAATCGTCCCGCCCGCGCCTCAGGCGGCGGCGAGCGCCATCGACATCGATTCCTTCTTCATCAGCTCGCGGTAGAAGCCGTCGAGATGGGTCAGCTTGTCGGGCGAGCCGTCCTGGATGATGCGGCCGCCTTCCAGCACGACGATCCGGTCGAAGTCCTTCAGCGTCGAGAGGCGGTGCGCGATCGCGATCACCGTGCGGCCCTTCATCAGGTTGGCCAGCGCGTGGCGGATCGCCTCCTCGGACTCGGCGTCGAGGGCCGAGGTCGCCTCGTCGAGGAGCAGGATCGGCGAATCCTTGAGGATGGCCCGCGCGATGGCGATGCGCTGGCGCTGGCCGCCGGAGAGCTTGACGCCGCGGTCGCCCACGATGGTGTCGAAGCCTTCGGGGAGCGCCTCGATGAAGTCGGTGCAATGGGCCGCCGCCGCGGCCTTCCAGACGTCCTCGTCGGAGGCGTCGGGCCGGCCGTAGCGGATGTTCTCGCGCAGGGTGCGGTGGAACATCGAGACGTCCTGCGGCACCACCGTGATGGCCTCGCGCAGGGATTCCTGCGTCACCCGCTGGATGTCCTGTCCGTTGATCAGGATGCGGCCGCCCTGCGCGTCGTAGAAGCGCTGCAGCAGCGAGAACAGGGTCGACTTGCCGCCCCCCGACTTGCCCACGAGGCCGACGCGCTGGCCCGGCTGGATGACGAGGTCGAAATCGGTGAAGACGCCGCGCCCGTCGGGATAGGAGAAGGCGACGTGGTCGAAGGTGATCTCGGCGCCCGTGCTGCCGGAGAGCGGCTCGGCCTCAGGGTGGTCGATCAGGTCGTGCGGCTGCAGCAGGGTGTGCAGGGCCTCCGAGAGGCGGGCCGTGTGCTGGGTCGCGTCCACCAGGGCCACGGCGAGGTCGCGGGTCGCGGCGAGGATGCGGATGCCTAGGGTGCAGACGAGCACCACCTGGCCGTTGGTGGCCTGCCCGGCCTCCCACATGGTGATGGCCCAGTAGAGCAGGCCGAGCACCGCCAGCACCGTCAGGATGGCGTGCACGATGCGCAGCTTCTCGAGATAGAGCAGCGAGGAGCGGCGCGAGCGCATCTCCTGGCCGATCGTCCCGTCGAAGCGGGTGTATTCGCGCTTGAAGGCCGAGAAGGCGCGCACCAGCGGCATGTTGCCGACGAGGTCGACCATCTCGCCGTCGACGGAGGCGGCCTTGGCGGCGAAGTCGTGGTGCAGGGGCTTTCCGGCCGCCGCCATCTTGAACATCAGCAGCACGACGGCGGCGAAGATGCCGGCGAGCACCAGCGCCATCGTGAGGTTGACGCTGCCGATGTAGAGGATCGAGCCGAAGGCGGCGACGCAGGGCGGCATCACGTTGAACACGAACATGTTCTCGACCGTGAAGATCGCGTTTGAGGTCGCGGTGATGCGCGAGGCCAGGGTGCCGGGCTGCCGGTCGGCGAAGAAGGTCGGCGAGTGCCCGGTCATGTGCCGGAACAGGTCGCGCCGGATGTCGCCGGTGACGCCCACGAAGGTGAACGAGCCGACCAGGCTCGCCACGCGCCAGAGCATGTTGTCGGCCGCGATGAAGGCGATCAGCAGGGCGAGCGCGCTCCAGATCAGGCCGGCCTGCGGCCCCTTGCTCAGCGCATCGACGACCCCCTTCAGCGCGTAGTCGGTGCTGACGGAGAAGCCCACGGCGCCGAGAACGGCGCACAGGATGACGATGTGCGGCAGGGCGCGTCGGCGCAGATAGCGTCCCACGAAGGCGAACGGCCTATCGGCATAAACGCAGAGGTCTTCCATCGCGGTGACCGTCCCGGTTTCGAGGGTCCGCCCGGACGTTGGGTGGACCTGCTTCTGTTTAGGCGTCCTCGCGGACCCTGGTTTCCCGCGCGTGCCCCACACAGGATCTTGAGCCCCCCTGACTCGCAACGCGAAGCGGGGGCAAGCGTTGCAGTGTCCGGCGGAGGTTTGCGCGTTTTAGCGTGCAAACCTGAACATCGCTTGAGCGGCAAGCGAATTCGATGCCGTGGGCCCGCTTCCGCGCGCTCCGCCGGGTGTCACGCCGCCGGATCGCGGCGCGTCTCCGGCATGATCAGCGCCACCAGGGCGAAGGCGGCGAAGCCCACGATGGCGAGGCCGAGGAAGGCGGTGTGGCTGCCGAGCCGGTCCGCCATCACGCCGGCGAGCGAGGTCGACAGGGCGGCGCCGATGCCCATGGCGGTGCCGACCGCGCCCAGGGCGAGGTTGAAATGGCCCGTCCTCCGGGTGGCGTCCGAGACCACGAGGGGCACCATCACGCCGAACACCGCCGCCGAGATGCCGTCGAAGACCTGGATCGCCACCAGGAGTTCGGGGCTGTCGACATAGGCGAAGAGCAGGCCGCGGATCGGCAGGGCGGCAAAGCCGATGAGCAGCAGCGGGCGGCGGCCCCAGCGCTCGGCCAGGCGCCCGATGGTGGGCGCCGACACGGCGAGGACGACCTGGGGCACGACGATGCAGGCGGCGATCAGCGCCGTCGCGGTCTCGCTGGCCCGCAGGGTGAGCATGCTGCCCACCAGCGGCAGCATCGCCGCGTTGGCGAGGAAGAACAGCGTCATGCAGGCGGCAAAGCACAGCAGCGCGCGGTTGGTGAGGAGGGCGCGCAGGCCGGCCCCGTCCCGCGCCGCCGCGGCGTCCCCGGCCGGCCGGGCCTGGGGATGGGACGGGCCGTCGATCTCGTCGGACCGGATCCGCGAGAGCGCGATCAGGGTCGGCACCATCAGGGCGGCGGTGAGGTAGAACACGGCGTCGTTGGAGAGGTAGTAGCCGCAGGCGCCCATCCCGGCGGCGGCGACCGCGTTGCCGAGGGCCGAGAAGCTGGCGTTGCGGCCGAGCCGCTCGCCCGCCCGGGCATGGCCGACGAGGCCGATGCTGATCGCCGCGATGGCGGGGGTGAGGATGCAGCTCGCCGCGGAATGCGCGGCCATGGCCAGCAGCACCACGAGGAAGTTCGGCCACATGGCGAGCGCGAAGGCGCTCAGCGCGATGGCCACCACCGAGAAGCCGGCGGCGAAGCGGCGCGAGCGCACCGCGTCCACGAAGGCGCCGCCGGGCACCTGGCCGAGCAGGCTGACGAGGCTGCCCACCGTGAGGGCGAAGCCGATGTCGGACTGGGTCCACTTCGCCTGGGTGAAGTACACGGCCAGGAACGGTCCGAAGCCGGTCTGGAGGTTCGCCACGAAGAACGCGAACCCGTCGAGGCCGCGCGTGCTCCGGCGCGAGATCACCTTCATGTCGGCCGGGTTCTCCGCTGCCGTCGCCGGCGGGACATCGTCCGTGGGGGCGTCGCGGCGTGGGAGCGGCCGGGGCCGGAACTCCGGACGCGCGACGTCCCGCGGCTTGAGCGCCCGGCGATCCTTCGGGAGCGGAACCGTCATCGATCCGGCGACTTCTCGGCCGGCTTGTCCGGCACCTTCTCGGGTGCGGGTGCGAGCGGAGCCGCGGGAGCGGGCGCGGCGACCGGCGGAGGAGCGACCGCCGCCGGGGGCGCGGGCGGTCCCTGGACCGGGGCGGCGGCCTGCTCGCCCTCGGCGGGCGCGGCCGGGCTGGCGGGGCCGAGCACCACGATGGGCTCGCCGGCCTTGTACTCGGGCGAGACCCGGACCTGGTTGCGGCTGAGCTGCAGGACCGGCCGGCTCGCCTTGCCGTCGGTGGTGAAGCGCATGGCGCGCCAGTCCACCGCGATCTTGCGGGAGCCGACGCCGAGGAAGCCGCCGAAATCGATGATCGCCGCCCGCGGGCGGCCGTCCTTGTCCAGGATGATGTCGATGATCCGGCCCATATCCTCGCCGGTCGAGCTGCGCACGCCCTTGCCGAGGATGCCCTCGTAATCCTGGGTGTCGAGCACCGTGGCGGGCGTGCCCGTGGCCGGCGCACCGGGGGGCGGAGCCGGAACCGGAGCCGGCGTGCCCGCGAGGGGCGGCGTGGCGGGGATCGCGGCCGGAGCCGGCGCGGGCGCCGGGGTCGCGGGCGAGACCTCGCCGGGGCTCGGCGCGGCGTCCTTGCCCGGCGCGGCCGGGGTTTCGGCGGCCGCGGAGGCGGCCAACAGGGTGATCGTCGCGGCGGCGATCATCCGGACAGTTCTGAACACGCGCGTTCCCCGAGTGGTGCGTCTCGCCGGCCTGACACAATGGCAGCTTGGGCGGCGGGTTCCGCCCCAGGGGCGGTTCCAGCCTCATTGCGCGTCGACCAAGGCGAAGTTGTGGATGGGCGAGAGGAATGGACGCGCGGGTCGCGGCCGCCTCCGGTCGTCGGCGCGGAGGGACCCGGCTCCGGCGAAGGCAGGACGGCGCGACGTCGCGCGCGGCACTCGCGCAAGAACTGGACCGGTCTCGCGCCGATCCCCGCCCCTGGCGGCGCACTCTGGCACCGGGCCAAGCGTGGCCGCAATCCCCCACGCACCGGAGCGTGTCTGGTTTTCGCCAAAACCGCGTCGTACAGAGGCAGACAGTGTGAGTGGGCGCCCCGAAGCGGTCGCCGGCGTTTTCCCGAGGACCAGAGCCGATGTCCCTTCCGTCCAGAGCCTGCGCCGTCGCGCTCGTTGCCGCCGCGCTCGCCGGGTGCCAAGCGCTCGGCGGCGGTGGCGGCGTGATGCCCGAGACGGAGGTCGGTCCGCCCCCCTCCATGCGCGGCTCGGTGCCGGGTCCCCAGCGCGGCCGCTCCGCGGAGATCGATCCCGACGGCGCTCCGCTCCAGACCGCCCCGACGCGCCGCATCGCCGTGCCGAGCGCCGCCGGCGGCCAGACCCGCGCGGCGGCGAACGAGGAGCGCCGCATCCGGCGCGAGGACATCGAGGGCGAGACCGCGACCCGGTCGAGCTCCGGCGGCCTCGCCCCCCAGATGGGCCAGGGCGGCAGCGTCGGTCTCGGCGGCAAGTTCTAGGACCTGATCCTGCGTCGGGCCCGGTCGCCCGAGGCCCGATCTTCCAAGACCTGATCTTCCAGGAGCCGGCTCTCGAAGCCGCGCTCTTCCGAGAGCCCGTCGAATGCGCAGGGACCCCGCCGGGTCGCGTGCGCGGTCGCCCCTCTGCGCCGGGCCCGGGTGGCGGGCTCGGGCGCCGCAGCGCCGATGGCGTCTTCGGACGAAACAGTTTCTGATCCGCGCCTTGGCGGTTCGCGCTATGAAAAGACAGTTTTCGGCGCTCGCCATCCGTCTGGAAATTTGACCGTTCCCGAGCGTTGCTGAGATCTGACGATTGTGCGATCCTCGAATACTGCGCTGCATTGAATCCGGCGCAGGATCTTTGGTGTCGCGTCGTGCCGAGCGGTGGCGGCGAGCCCGCCCTGGGAGGAGCGCTGCGCGACCGCACGAGCGGGAGGCATCGTCATGGATCACGACACGATGCGGCGGGCGACCGCCGAGTTCTTCGGCACGTTCTGGCTCACCTTCGGCGGCTGCGGCGCCGCCATCCTGTCGGCGGCCTTTCCCGAACTGGGGATCGGCTTCCTCGGGGTCGCCCTGGCCTTCGGCCTCACCGTCCTGACCATGGCCTACGCGGTCGGTCACATCTCCGGCGGTCACTTCAACCCGGCCGTGACCCTGGGGCTGTGGTCGGCGCAGCGCTGCGCCAACCGGCACGTCGTGCCCTACATCGTGGCCCAGGTGGTGGGCGCGATCCTGGCCGCCGGCGTCCTCTATGCCATCGCCTCGGGCAAGCCCGGCTGGGTGCCGAACGGGTTCGCGGCGAACGGCTACGGGGAGCTCAGCCCGGGCAGGTACAGCCTCGCCGCCTGCCTCGTCACCGAGGTTCTGACGACGTTCTTCTTCCTCGTGATCATCGTCGGCACCACCTCGAAGGGGGCGGCGACCGGCTTTGCCGGCATTCCGATCGGGTTCGCCCTGGTGCTGATCCACCTCGTCTCGATCCCGGTGACCAACACCTCGGTCAACCCGGCGCGCAGCACCGGCCCGGCCCTGATCGCGGGCGGCGATCATCTCGGGCAGCTCTGGCTGTTCTGGCTCGCGCCGATCGTCGGCGCGATGGCGGCGGGCGCCATGGCGCGCTGGCTCTACGAGCCCGCCGACGTCGTCGACACGCGGGTGATCGAGAAGGGCAGCGCGATCTGACGGATGGCGGGCCGCCCCCGTCGCGGACCCCAAGGCCCCCGGGGGCCCGAAGGCTCCCGGGGATCGGAAGGCTCCCGTGGAGCGCAGGGCTCCCGTGCCGACCCCGGCGGTTCCGCCGGGCGCGGAAGCGCCCTAGATCGCGGAGATACGGAGGGCCTGCGCCCTCCGGGAGCCCGCCGCGTCCGCGATGTCCCCTTCTCCCGCCCGCTCAGCTTCTCCCGAGGCCACCGCTCCGCAGGGCCGTCCGGCCGGCTCCGCCCCGGGGACCGGCCCGCGCCGGCGGATGCGCGCGGCCGCCTTCCTGCGCGGACGGGGGACGCTGACCAATCCGGGGCTCGACCTCACGCGCCTGCCGATCGGGCTCGATCCACGCGGCCTCAGCCTCGTCGACGGCGTGCGGGCGGCCCTGGCCTTCGGCCTCGTCATCCTCCTGCACGAATGGTTTCCCTGGCCGCCGCTCCTCACCGTGGCGCTCGCGGCGAACCTCGCCTGCTTCGCCGATGCGGGCGGGCCGATGCGCTCGCGCCTCCTCGTGCTCACCGTCTTCTCGCTGCTCGGCGGCGTGATCTGGGGGCTGTTCGGCCTGATGCAGCCCCTCGGGCCGGTGCCCGTGGTGCCGCTCGCCGGCATCGTCATCTTCGGCTGCACCTACGCCCGGGTCTGGGGCGTGCAGGCGCAGGCGGCCGGCAACGTCCTGGTCCTCGTCCTGTGCTTCGCCCTGGACCGGCCGCTCACCCCCGACCAGGCCCTGGTGGCCGGGCTGGTCTTCAGCGCCGGGGGCCTGTGGGCGACCCTGCTGGCGCTGCTGCTGTGGCGGCTCCACCCCTATCGGCCGACGCATCGCGCGGTGGCCGAGGTCTGGCGCCGCCTGACCCGCCTCTGCGACGACCTCGAGGACCTCGCCTCCTTGGCCTGGCCGGAAACGCCCGAGGCGAAGACCGCCCGGGGCGGCGCCCGCCAGATCTTCGATCGCCAGACCTTCGACCTGCAGGCCTTCGACCGGCACGCCCGCGCCCACCGCCGGGGCGTGCGCGAGGCGATCGAGCAGGCCCGCACGGTGATCGTCGATCTCGCCCGCAGCCGCGAGCGCATCTCCGACCGCACCGCCCAGGCCCTGATCCGCCTGGAGGCCGCCGAGCAGATCTTCGCCGCCCTCATCGCCCTCTCGGACCTGATCGAGGGCGAGCCGGACCCGCGCCGTCGGCGGATGGCGCGCCGCCTCCTGCGCCGGCTGCGGCCGCTCCTGGGCGTCATCGCCCGTGCGATCCGCGACGACAGCGTGATCGATCTCGCCCGCCTGGAGCGGGCCATCGACCGGAGCACCCGGCGCCTGGCCCATGACCGCGGGCTGCACGACCTCGCCACCCGCATCCTCGACCGCGTCCGCATCGGCGCCAAGCTCTCGACGCCGGACGGCTACCGCCCCGGCGGCGCCCTGCTCGGGCGGGCGAGCCTGCCCCTCGCGACCCGGCTGCTCGGGCCGCTCAGCACCAACTTCACCTTCGCGTCGGCCAACCTGCGCCACGCCGTGCGGGCGACCGTGGTGGCGGCCCCCGCCCTGTGGGCGACCCTGGTCTGGGCGGGGCCCTTCGCCCACTGGCTCACCATGACGGTGGTGCTGACGATGCAGCCCTTCTACGCCGCCACCTGGCAGCGGGCCCTGGAGCGCATCGGCGGCACCGTGCTCGGCGGCCTGATCGGCGCCGTTCTGGCGAGCTTCGCCACCTCGCCCCTGGCCCTGGCGGCCCTGGTCTTCCCCCTGAGCATCATCGGCTTCGCCGCCCGCCAGGTGAGCTACGGCGTGTTCATCGCCTGCCTGACGCCCCTCGTGGTGCTGCTGGTCGAGGTGGTCGAGCCCGGCCACGGCTCCTGGGAGGTGGCGGGCATGCGCGCGCTCCTGACCCTACTCGGCGGCCTGATCGCGGTGGCGAGCGCCCTCGTGCTCTGGCCGATCTGGGAGCCCGACCAGGTCCGCCTCGAACTGCGCAAGGCGGTCCGGGCCCATGCCGCCTTCGCCCGGGCCGTGCTCTGTGCCGGACCCGAGGCGGAAACCTCCGGCATCCGCGCCCAGGCCGCCCGCGCCTCGGGCCTCGCCCTCAACGACCTCGAGGCCGCGCTCGCCCGCGCCCTGCAGCAGCCCCGCGCCGGGCGCCACCCGCAGGTGGAATCCGCCATGGTGGCCGACGCGACCCTGCGGCGGATCTCGGCGCGCCTCACCGCCCTGCGCTACGCCGTCGAGACGGCGGAGCCGGACGCGCTCGCGGCCTGGAGCGGCTGGATCACCGCCACCCTGTCGAGCCTCGGCGGCGAGGGGGACGGCGTCCTGCCGCCGATGCCGTCCGCGCCCCGCAGCGAGGGCCTGACCCGCCTCGTCGCCCAGATCGAACTCCTGGGCGAGACGCTGGCGCCCGCCGCGACCCGGACCGCCCGGGCCTAGCGCACGGGGACGGTTCTCCGGGCCGCCCTATCCGGACATCGCGTCTCGCGGGCAGCGCCGCCGCCTCGCGACCGGCCTCCCGTGCCGATTCGAACCCGCGCGGAATCCCGGCGTCGCTTCGGCTCCGGCCGCTCCACGGGCCGTGACCGATTGGCCACAGCGCCGCCGGACGAGGCCCCGACGGAGCCTCTGGCAGGCCGAAAATCGGCCCGGGATCACAGGACCGTGAACCCCTTAATTCAAAATTAACCATTTTATTAAAGAAACATTTCCAACGCAGATCGACGGACGGCAGCCAATACATCTCCGAAGAGAGATGCGGCTGCGAAGGCATCATCAAGTAAAACCTGGATGATGAGAGCGAACAACGAAGTCGCTCCGCTTCCAAGGTGATCGTCGGGTCGGTTTGCACAACAATTCGTTTTCGGCGGGGCGCTGAAATGTATATCGTGGTAGACGAGCGGCATCAGGTGGCCGCCGAGTACGTGGCCGGTTTCAACGCGCAGTCGGTTCCCGCGCGGAGCAGCAACGCCGACGATTTCCTGGCCTGGCTCGCCGGGAACCCGGCCGACGCGCTCCAGGGGATCGTGCTCGGCGAATGCGCCGATCGCGCCAGCCGGACCGCCGCGATCCGCAGCTTCTCCCAGGCCCCGATCATCGCCCTCAACGAGACCCGCTCCCTGGAGCAAACCCTCGACCTCTTCACCGCCGGCATCGACGACGTCGTGCGCCGCCCGGTCCATGTCCGCGAGATCCTGGCCCGGGCCGAGGCGATCCGCCGCCGCGGCATCCGCGGCGAGGTCCGGGCGCCCGCCGCGCAGGATCGCAGCGGCCGGCTCAAGGTGTTCTCCGACGGCCGCGACCCGGAGATCGACGGGGTCAGCCTGATCCTGCCGCGCCGCGAGCGCCACATCCTCGAGTACTTCGCCGCCCAGCGCGGCCGCCAGCTCAGCCGGGCGCAGATCTTCAACGCCGTCTATGCCGACCACGGCGCCGACGTCGAGGAGAGCGTGGTCGAGGGCCACATCAGCAAGCTGCGCAAGAAGCTGCGGATGCGCCTGGGCTACGACCCGATCGAGGCCAAGCGGCTGGCGGGCTACACCTTCGTCGGTTGAGACCGCGCGGCCCGGGATGAGGTTCAGAACGAAGAAGGCCACGCCTCCTCGCGGAGGCGTGGCCTTTCTGCGTCAAGCGCCCCCGGAGGTTCCGGGGGCGGGGTCCGGCTCAGCGGAAGAGCGAGAGGATGCCCTGGCTGGAGGAGTTGGCGATGCTGAGGGACTGCACGGCCAGCTGCTGCTGGGTCTGCAGGGCCTTCAGCTTGGTGGACTCCTCCTCGATGTCGGCATCGACCAGGATGCCGATGGTGCGGTCGTTGGCCTTCATCAGGGTGTCCACGAAGGTCTTCTGGCCGTCGATCTGGGTCTTGTTGGCGCCGAGCTTGGTGCCCGAGTCCGTGACCTTGGCGATGGCCTTGTCGATCTGGGTGATGATGGCGCTGAGGGCGGTATCGCCCGAAGTGCCCACCATCTGCGAGATGTCGACGCTCGCGACCGACACGTTGGTCGAATTGTCGATGGAGTCGAGGATGCCGCGTGCGACCGTCGTACCGGCATCCGTGCCGTAGCCAACGCGCACGATGGCAGCCGAAACGAGATCCGTACCTGAAACGGTCTGAGCCGCGGTGAAGCCGAAGCTCGTCACATCAGCCCCGTTCACCGTGATGGCGTTGGCGGTACCGGCGCTGTTGAGGCTACCCTTCTCCGGCGTCGTGAACGTGAATTTCGACGAGGCGAACGACACCGTGGCTTTGCTGCCCTGAGCGGCGAGCTGCGAGTTGATCATCGCAACCACGTCGGCACCATTCACGGCGGTGTTGGCGGTCGAGGTGGCCGCGCCGCCGAGGGCCGTGTAGCTCGCGGCATTCAGCGTGACGGTCTTAGCGCCATAGCCGTCATTGACGGTGATCACCTTTGAGCCGGTGGAGAGGTCGAGGTTGGTGTAGTTGGTGCCGGCCAAAAGGCTCGGAGCCGCTAAATCCGTTGCGGCCGCGAGGCCGTAACCAACGTCCACGAGGGTCTTGAGGGCAGTGACGGTGCCAGCCTCGACGGTCATCTTCGTCGCACCACCGGTCGCGGTCGAGGTGAAGGTCAAGCGGCCTTGCGTATCGAGGTCAGCCTTGACCTTGCCCGAGAGGTTCGTCGAGGCAGCCAACTGGTTGTTGAGTGCGCTGAGAAACTCCTCCGTGGTGACCTTGGTCAGATCGATCGCTGCTGAGGCAAGGGTCTCCTTGTTGAGCTTGATCGTGTCGTTGACGCCGCCGATCGTGATCTTGATCGCGGACTCGGCGGCACCGCTGAAGTCAGCAGTACCCCCTCGCACGAACGCCGCTGTACCGGTGAGCGAGTTCGCGGCTGAGACGACGGCCTTCGTCGCCGTCGTGGTCACGCTGGTGCTGTTGGCGTCGTACAGTTTGATGTTGTTGACGTCGACGTTGACCTTCGAGAAGTTGATGGCGCCGCTCGGATCACGTGAGAAGCCAGCAACAACGTTCTGGATGCCCTGGTAGGACGTATTCGAGGTGGCAGAATTGACGGAAAGCCAGTTCTGGCCGCTCGAGTTCGACGAGTCGGCGGTGGCCTTCATCTTGTTCTGGATGGCAGTGATTTCGGTCTGGACCTTGGAGCGGTCGACACCCGGCTGCAGCGCGGTCTGAAGCTTGGCGCGCATGTTCTGCAGATCGGTGATGATGCTGTTGAGGCCGTTATAGGCCGTGTCCACCGCCGACGAACCGAGGCCCAGCGAATCCTTCACCGCCGAGAGCGAGGCGTTGTCGGTGCGGACCGTGGTGGCGATCGACCAGTAGGCGGCGTTGTCGGACGCGTTGGAGACCCGCTGGCCGGTCGAGACCCGGTTGCTGGTCATGTCGAGCTGAGTGTTGATGCTCTTGAGGGTCGTTAGCGCCGTCATGGCGGCGTTGTTGGTCAGCAGGCTGGTCATGTCGAGGATGTCCGGTTGGCAGGAATTGCAAGGAATTCGTGTGCGTAGCCGAGCAATAGGCCGCGGGGGCTGAAACTCTCCTGGTGCGGAGAGACGCTATTGCTTCATACATCCCGGATTTTCACCGGACCGGTGGGGCGACATCATGTCTATAGGTCCACGAAACCTATCCACCGCGTTCGCATCGAGGGCTTCGGTCCCGATCTGGGACAGTCGCTTGCCGATGGGGCCACTATGACCCGTCCGACTTAGCAGGAGCTTAAGGGCATCGGCCCGGACCTGTGCCCGGATGCACCGACGGCCGCCTTGACCCGCCTGCCGGGCGCAGCCTCAGTCCTGGGCCAGGAAGGTCACGCCGGCGAAGTCGGCGCGCTGCCAGCGCAGCCGGACCGCGACGGTGCGCAGTTCGTGGCCGGCGATCACGAGGTCGAAGCGCTCGGGCAGGGGGGCGGGGCGGGGCAGGCGCAGGCTGGCGCCCATCGGCGAGAGGTCGCGGATGATGCAGGGCACCAGGGTCTCGGGGCCGAGCACGATGCGGCCCTGCTGCATCACGCGGAAGCGCTTCGGCGAGGGCGTGCGCGCGGGCCGGTCTCCCCGGGCTACCGCCTCCTGCCAATCCGCCATCGTCGTGCCGTCCCGTCCGCGAACCGTGCGCCCCGCTTAACAGGGGGGTGCCGGACTGTCGATCGCGGCCGGGTCTTAAGGATTTGGTAACTATAACATGTGACGGTTTTGGCTGACCCGCGGCTTCCTCCTGCGATGGCCACGACCACGACCATGACCACGACCTTCCCCCGTCGCACCCCCGCCGACCTCGCACCGCGTTCCGGCTACCCCCGTCCGTCCGCCGGGGCCGAGATCCTGCGCCGCTCCCGGGCCGCCGCGGTGGAGCGCACGGCCATCGGCATCTGTCTCGCGCTCGCCCTGGTCTCCGGCAGCTTCGCCGCCTACGCAATCACCGGCGCCTCGAACACCTACTCGGTCCAGCCGTTCCTGCCGGCGGTCGGCGGCGGCTTCGCCTGGAAGCGGCCCGTCGCACCGGTGCGCGAGGCCGCGGTCGACCTCGATCCGACCACCACGGGGGCGCTGCCCGATCCGGTCCCGGCCGCCTCCGAAGCGGAGCGGACCGAGCCCTCCGCGCGGACGCGCGCCTATGTCCTGCGCCGGGTTACCGAGGGAGCCGCCCTGGTCGAGGGGCCCGAGGGCCTGCGCCAGGTCGTGCCCGGCGCCGTGCTGCCGGGCGCCGGCCGCATCCTCTCCATCCGCGCCACCGGCGCCGGCTGGGTCGTGATCACCTCGGAGACGATCATCGGGCCGACCCCGCTGTGACGCCTCTCCCGAGCCTGGCGGCACCAGCTTCCCGCAAGCCATCCGCCCTAGGCCGGGCGCGGCCCGCACCGGGTCCGGGCGCCGGGACCTTTCCCGCCCGACGGTCCGACCTTCCCCTCGATCCGGCGCTGCCGCCGCGCCTCACGAGCGAACGCCCCCTGCCATGACGAGCACCTTCGCGAGCTACAGCCTGATCGCCCGCGACCTCGACGCGTCCCTGGCGCGCAAGGCCAAGCAGCCCGACATCGCCCGCGAGACCGCCTACTACACGGCCAAGATCGGCGCGGTGAAATCCATCGACGACTTCCTCGGCGACCGGCGCCTCTACGCCTACGCGATGAAGGCCTACGGCCTGGAGGACATGACCTACGCCAAGGCCTTCATGCGCAAGGTGCTCACCGAGGGCGTCACGGACCGCACGGCTTTCGCCAACCGCCTCGCCGACGACCGCTACGTCGCCTTCGCCAAGGCCTTCGACTTCAAGACCTACGGGGACTTCACGACGACCCTGCCCGCGGCCACGACGGATACCACCGCCGCCTACCTGCGCCAGAGCCTGGAGGGCGATGCCGGGAGCGAGGATACCGGCGTGCGCCTCGCCCTGTACTTCGCCCGCGTGGCGCCCACGGTCTCCTCGGGCTACGGCGTGCTGGGCGATCCGGCCCTGTCGCAGGTGGTCAAGACCGTCCTGGGCCTGCCCGATATCTCCTCCTCGGACGGGATCGCCCGCCAGGCGGCGGTCATCGAGACGCGGGTGGATCTCGCGAGCTTCAAGGACCCGGACAAGCTGCAGCGCTTCGTGCGGCGCTTCACCGCGATCTGGGATGCGCAGAACAACGCCGCCTCGGCGCCGGTCCTCAACCTGTTCGCGGATTCCACCGCGCAGGGCCTCGACGCGAGCGTGCTGCTCAGCCTCCAGCGCATCCGGTCGGGGAGCTGAGGCGCCATGCAGAACGCCCTCTACGTCTCGCTCTCGGCGCAGATCGCCCTCGACAAGCGCCTGAACGCGGTCGCCAACAACGTCGCCAACCTGTCCACCAGCGGCTACCGCGCCGAGGACACCAAGTTCACCGCCCTTCTCGCCCAGGCGACCAAGGGCGCCGTCGCCTTCGCCTCCTCGGGCGACACCTACATCTCCCAGCGGGCCGGGCCGACGATCAAGACGGACAGCCCCCTCGACGTGGCGGTGCAGGGCGACGCCTGGTTCGCCGTGCGCGGCGCCAGGGGCCCCGTCTATACCCGCGACGGGCGCATGACGATGGATGCGCTGGGGCAGCTGCGCAGCCTCACCGGGCAGCCGATGCTCGATCCCGGCGGCGCCCCGATCCTGCTCGACCCGCAGGCCGGTCCGCCCACCATCGGGCGCGACGGCAGCGTCTCGCAGGGCATCAACCAGGTGGGGGCCATCGGCCTGTTCACCCTGGATCCGAAGAGCACCCTGACCCGCGCCGAGCCGAACGGCGTCAGCACCAGCCTGCCGGCGGTCCCGGTGCAGGATTTCACCCGCATCGGCATGGTCCAGGGCTACGTCGAGGGCGCCAACGTCAACCCGGTGCTGGAGATGACGAAGCTCATCACCATCCAGCGCGCCTTCGAGAGCGCGGCCACGCTCGCCTCCGAGACCGAGACCACCTTCTCCGGGGCGATCCGCTCCCTGAGCCCGCAGGGCTGAGCCGATGCGCGACGCCCTCGACCGTCTCGGCGCGGCCCTGGCGACGGGCCGCGAGGCCCTGCCCCTGGTGCGCGTCGGCGGCGCCATCCAGGAGGTCACCGCCAGCGCGGCCCGGGTCGTGGGCGTCGCGCCCTTCATGACGCTCGGTGACCGCATGGGCTTCCTGGCGAATGGCCGCGAGCAGATCGGCGAGGTCGTGCGGGTGGACGCGGCGGGCGTGACCGTGAAGCCCTTCGAATCCCGGATCGAGGCCGGGATCGGCACCCTGGCCTACCGCCTCGGCGACCCGACCCTGCGGCCGGACCCGAGCTGGAAGGGCCGGGTGATCGATGCCCTCGGGCGCCCCATCGACGGCCTCGGCGCGCTCGTGCCGGGCGCCCGCGCCGTGCCGCTGGAGGCGTCCCCCCCGCCCGCCATGGAGCGGGCGCGGGTGACGAAGCCCCTGCGCACGGGGGTGCGCGCCCTCGATCTGTTCACGCCCCTCTGTCTCGGCCAGCGCATCGGCATCTTCGCCGGGTCCGGCGTCGGCAAGTCGACCCTGCTGGCGATGCTGGCCGGGGCCACCGGCTTCGACAGCGTTGTGGTCGCCCTGGTGGGCGAGCGCGGCCGCGAGGTGCGCGAGTTCCTGGAAGGCGCCATGGCGCCGAACCGGGCCCGCGCCGTCATCGTGGTCTCCACCGGCGACGAGAGCCCGATGATGCGCCGACAGGCGCCGAAGATGGCGCTGGCCATCGCGGAATCGTTCCGCGATGCCGGCGAATCCGTCCTGCTCATCGTGGATTCGGTGACGCGCTACGCCCATGCGGCCCGCGACGTCGCCCTGGCGGCCGGAGAGCCGGCGGTGGCCCGGGGCTATCCGCCGAGCGTGTTCTCGGACCTGCCCCGCCTCCTCGAGCGGGCCGGCCCCGGCCTCGATGGGGCCGGGACCATCACGGGCGTGTTCTCGGTGCTGGTGGACGGGGACGACCACAACGACCCCGTGGCGGATTCCATCCGCGGCACCCTCGACGGGCACGTGGTCCTGGACCGCGCCATCGCCGAGCAGGGCCGCTATCCCGCCGTGCATCTCCTCGGCTCGATCTCGCGCCTGGCCTCCGAGGTCTGGACGCCCGAGCAGCGCGAACTCGTGCGCCGCCTCAGGGCCATGATGGCGCGGTTCGAGGAGACCCGCGACCTGCGCCTGATGGGCGGCTACCGCGCCGGCGAGGATGCCGAGCTCGACCAGGCCATCCTCCTGGTGCCGCGGATCTACGAGGCCCTGCGCCAGGAACCCGGCATGGCGGCGAGCGAGGATGCCTTCCTCGAACTCGCCCAATCCCTGCGGACCTGAGGCGACGATGCCGCTCGCTCCCACCCCGGCCGCGTTTCGGCCCGGTCGCGCAGGGCCATCCAGCCCCGCGCAAGCCTGTCTTCCTTTAGTGCCCGCCGGTCCTTCCGTGTCCGCCGATCCGTCAATGCCCGCCGATCCCGGCCCGCCGATCCTGCGCGCCGCGCCGCGATCCCCGTCTTCGAGGTGACGTCATGAGTCTCATCAGCGTTTTGCGCACCGGCGTCTCCGGCATGAATGCGCAGTCGAACCGCATCTCCACCGTCGCCGAGAACGTCCAGAACGCGAGCACCACCGGCTACAAGAGCTCGGCGGCCGAGTTCTCGTCCCTGCTGATCGACGGCGGCTCCACGGCGAACTACACCTCCGGCGCGGTCGAGACCACGGTCCGCCGGTCGATCGGCTCCCAGGGCCCGATCACCTTCACGAGCTCGAAGACCGACCTCGCCATCCAGGGCAACGGCTTCTTCGTGGTGCAGGACGACAACAAGGCGCCCTTCCTGACCCGCGCCGGCAACTTCGTGGTGGACGGGCCGACCGGCAATCTCGTCAATGCGGGCGGCTTCTCCCTGATGGGCTACAGCCTCGCCGACGGCCAGAATCCGAGCCCGGCCCTCAACAGCACCGACGGCTTGGTGCCGGTCAACATGGCGAGCCTCGGCCTTCGGACGACGCCCAGCACGAAGGCGACGATCGGCGGCAACCTCTCCGCCGACACCCCGGCGCTCAGCGGCGTCGTCTCGCCGACGAACTATTCGAAGAAGACGTCGGTCGTCACCTACGACAAGCTCGGCAAGAGCGTGACCCTGGACGTCGTCTTCAAGCGGTCTCCCGCCGACCCGAGCGCCGCGCCCCCGGTCCTTCCCAACACCTGGACCGCATCGGTCTATGACCCGGACAAGAACGTCCTGGCCGGGCCGATCCCGTTCGTGTTCGGTGCCGACGGCAAGCTGAGCGGCCCCAACACGATGAGCTTCACGATCCCGGGCGGCGATCCGTTCACCCTCGACATGGGCGGCCTGACGCAGCTCGCCGGCGCCGACGCCCTGCAGGGCACGGCCGACGGCAAGGCGCCCTCGGCCGTGACCGGCACCGAGTTCGGCCCCGACGGCGTCGTCTACGCGACCTACGCTGACGGCACCCGCCTCGGGGTGTTCAAGATCCCGGTGGCCTCGGTCAAGAGCCCGGACAACTTGGACCCGCGCGCCGGCAACGTCTACCAGACCTCCCTGAACTCCGGCGATCTCCAGATCGGCTTCGCCGGCCTCGGCGGCCTCGGCACCGTCAAGGCCAGCGCCCTCGAGCAGTCCAACGTCGACGTCAGCACCGAGCTGACCGCGATGATCGAGTCGCAGACCGTCTACACCGCCAATTCGAAGGTGTTCATGACGGGCAACGAGCTGCTCGAGACCCTGATGAACCTCAAGCGCTGAGGCCGCGCCGCGAGCCCTCGCTGACCCGTCCGCCGCGCCCCCCGGCGCGGGGGGG
>NZ_JBYSXL010000031.1:0-6312 GCF_058782155.1 Methylobacterium sp. FW306-05-D | reverse complement strand
CGGCGGCTCCCGCCGCCCGACCCGCCGCCCGCTTCCCAGGACAGATCCGATGGGCCTCGCCCTCGCCCTCAACACCGCCCGGACCTCGCTGGTCGCGACCTCGTCGCAGATCGCCGTCTCGGCACGCAACATCGCCGGGGCGAGCGACCCGTTCTACACCCGCAAGATCGCCAACCTCGTGGCGGCCGGCGGCGGCAGCGCGGTCTCGATCCAGCGCGCCGCCGATGCCGCCCTGTTCGACCGCAAGCTCGACGGGACCTCGTCGGTGGCGGCGAGCGAGGCGGTGCTCGACGGTCTCACGAAGCTCCAGGCCACCATCGGCGACACCAACGACGGCACCTCTCCCGCCGCCCGGCTCGGCGCGCTCAACGCGGCGCTGAAGGCCGCGGCCAACCAGCCCGACGACCAGGCGCTGGCCAGGGACGCCGTCGACCGCGCGCGCGACCTCGCCACGAGCCTCAACAGCGGGGCGGCGGCGGTCGAGACGGTCCGGGCGCAGGCCGATGCCGACCTGGCCGAGTCCGTCGCCACCATCAACGACCTCCTGGCACGGTTCGACGCCGCCAACCGCGTCGTCACCACCGGCACGGCGAACGGCGACGACGTGACCGATGCCCTCGACGACCGCGACCGCATCCTCGCCGGCCTGGCGCAGGAGATCGGGATCTCCACGGTGGTCCGCGGCAGCAACGACGTCGCGATCTACACCGACAGCGGCGTGCCCCTGTTCGAGCGCGGCGCCCGGCGCGTCTCCTTCACCCCCACCGCCTCCTTCTCGGCCGGCACGACGGGGGGCGCCGTGATCGTCGACGGCGTCCCGGTGACCGGGGCCAACGCGCCGATGCCGGTGCATTCGGGCCGGATCGCCGGCCTCGCCGAACTGCGCGACAGCGTCGCGACCCGCTACGAGGCCCAGCTCGACGGCATCGCCGCCGCCCTGGTGGACGGCTTCGCCGAGACCGGCACCCGCGCCCTGAACCAGTCCAGCCCCCGGGTGAGCGGCATCGCCCCCCTGGCGGCGACGGAGGCCTTCCGCCCGGGCGCCGCCCCGGGCACGGCCGGCACCGCGGATCTCAGCGGCGCCAACGAGGTCGCGTTCTCGCTCGGCCTCTCCAACGGTTCGGGCATCCGGATCGCGCTCAACCGGAGCACCATGGCCGCGGCGGCCGCGGATCTCACGAAGGTGACGCCGGCCGAACTGGTCGACGCGATCAACGCCCAGATCGCCGCCGACCCCGCGACGCCCGCGCTGTCCGGCCGGGTCGTCGCCTCCCTGGACCCCGGCGGGAGCCTGACCTTCACCACCACGTCCGCCGCGGGGGCCGCCGCGCAGATCACCGTCCGGAACGTCGAGGCGAGCGCCGGCAACACGCTGGTCGATGTCGGCTTCGGCCTCGTCGGCGGCCGGCCCCCGCGGGCGGCCGGCCTGTTCACCGCCGGTATCAGCGTCGCCGTCCCGGGCGGCACGGTCGCCGCCGCCGGCCTGGCCGCCGGCATCCGGGTCAACGCCTCCGTCGATCCCCAGCGCGGGGGCGCCGTCAACCTGCTGCGCGACGGCGGGATCGCCGGGGCCGACTACCGCTCGAACCCGGCCGCGTCCGGCGCCACCGCCTTCCCGGACCGCCTGCGGACCCTGGCCGCCGTCCTGGGTGCCGACCGGGCCTTCGACCCGTCCTCGGGCCTGGCCACCCGGAGCAATCTCCAGGACTTCGCCACCGCCTCCACGGGCTGGCTCGCCGGCCAGCGCCAGGCCGCCACCGCGGAATCGACCTACCAGTCGACGCTGCTGGCCCGCGCCTCCGACGCCTATTCCAACGCCACCGGCGTCAACGGCGACGACGAGACGGCGATGACCCTCGACCTCGAACGGTCCTACACCGCCTCGGCCAAGCTGCTGACGCTGGTGAACGACCTCCTGAAAACCCTGATGGATGCGGTGCGATAGACCCCATGCGGACCAACGCCCTCTCCTCCCTGAGTTTCTGGAACACGCCGCGCATCGGCGTGTCCCGCATGCAGTCCGACCTGGCCAAGGCCACGCAGGAGATCGTCACCGGTCGCTTCGCCGATGTCGGCCTCGCCCTGGGGAGCCGCACCGGCGTCGCCATCGGCCTGCGCCAGAAGATCGCCGAGCTGGGCGCCCTGCGCGAGAGCAACGACGCGGCCAACCTCCGGCTCGGCACCTCGCAGGTCGCCCTGAAGCAGATCCAGGACGGCGCCGACGCCACCCTGAAGGCCCTGATCGGAGCGCCCTCGGACAAGCGCGCCGACGTGCTCAAGGACTTCGCGGCGAACCGCCTCTCGGGCCTCGGGGTGCTCCTCAACACCTCCGTCGGCGGCCAGTTCGTCTTCGGCGGCACCCGGACCGCCGATGCGCCCCTGACGGCCTACGCCACGAACCCGGCCTCTCCGGCCAAGACCGCCGTCGACGCGGCCTTCCGCGCCACCTTCGCGATGTCGCAGGACAGCCCGGGGGTGGGCACGATCTCGGCCGGCGACATGGCGGCCTTCCTCGACGGGCCGGCCTTCCGGGGCCTGTTCGACGCGGATGCGTGGAGCGCCGACTGGTCCAGCGCCGGCTCCGCTCCCCTGACCAACCAGATCTCCCTCAGCGAGACCGTCACGACCTCCGCGAGCGCCAACGCGCCGGCCCTGCGCAAGCTCGCCATGGCCTACGTGATGGCCTCCGACCTCGGCGCCGGGAAGCTCTCGGCGGCCGCGCAGGACGTGCTCACCGCGCGGGTGGCGGGGCTGCTCGGCGAGGCGAGCGCGGGCCTCATCGGCCTGCAGGCGGATCTCGGCCGCTCGCAGGCCGCGATCACCGACGCCAACACCCGGCTCGAGACCCAGACGACGCTGCTCCAGTCCCAGATCGGGCAGATGGAGGGCGTCGACACCGCCGAGGCCAAGACCCGGAGCGACCGCCTGTCGACCCAGGTGCAGATCTCCTACGCCCTGACCGCGCAGCTGCGGCAGCTCACCCTCGTCAACTACCTCTAGCGCGGCGCCGGCCCTGGCGGCCGGGCCCGCGAAACGACCCGGCGGCGAGGCCACGACCCCCGAGGGGCCCTTCGGGGAGCCCCCCAGGGGACCTCGCCGGCCCCAACGGCTCATCGGCCCCGGTCCGCTCGGCGCGGCGGGGCCGCGGATACACGGGACAGGACCCATATGTACCAGTTTTCCTATGCCGAGATCCTGGAGGAGGCCCCGGCGATCGCACGCGAGCGCGAGCGCGCGGCCTTCGACCGGGCCCTCGACCTGCTGCGCATCGCCGACCGGCCCGATGCCCAGCAGGCGGACCGCGCCATGGCGGCCGGCTTCCTGCAGAGCCTCTGGGGCGTGCTGATCGACGACCTGCAGACCGAGGACAACGGCCTGCCGCCGGACGTGCGGGCCGACCTCGTCTCCATCGGCCTGTGGAGCATGTACGAGGCCAACGCGGTGATCGCCGCGCCCGACCGCTCGCTGTCGGCGCTGATCACCGTCAACACATCGATCCGGGACGGCCTGCGGTGAGCCGGCCCATGCGCCTGTCCCTGCGCGCCGGCGAGCGCGTCTACGTGAACGGCGCGGTCCTGCGCGTCGATCGGAAGGTCTCCCTGGAGCTTCTGAACGACGCCACCTTCCTGCTCGAGACCCATGTGCTCCAGGCGGAGGCGGCGACGACGCCCCTGCGCCAGCTCTACTTCGCGATCCAGACGCTGGTGATCGAGCCGGCCGCCACGGACCGGGCCCGCGAACTCTGCCGCAGCCTGCAGGCCGGCATCCTCGCCGTGGTGGCCGATCCGGAGATCCGCGAGGGCGTCCTCGGCGCCGGCCAGCTCATCGAGGCGGACCGGCTGATCGAGGCGCTCAAGCTGATCCGCGGGCTCTATCCGGCCGAGGCGGCCCTGCTGGCGGCCCCGCCGGCGGACACGAGCGTGCCCCGGACCCCGCCGGCGCCATCCCCCATCCATCCGGCCTGACCCCATCGAACCAGGAGGCCCGCCATGAGCGTCGCCAGCGTCCCCAGCACGGCCACATCCCAGACGGCCACCACCGCCGCCGCCACCAAGACGGCGACGGGCATCGCCGCCTCGATGAACGCCGACACGTTCCTCACCCTGCTGATGACGCAGCTGAAGAACCAGGATCCGACGAAGCCGATGGATTCCACGGCCTATGTCAGCGAATTGGCGACCTTCTCGCAGGTGGAGCAGGCGACGAAGACCAACGCGAAGCTCGACTCGCTGCTGTCGTCGAGCTTCCTGTCGCAGGCCGACCAGATCATCGGCCGGACCATCACCTCCGCCGACGGCACGGCCACCGGCGAGGTCCAGTCGGTCAAGATCACCAGCGAGGGCGCGCTCGCCCGCCTCACCAACGGCCAGGACGTGCTCCTCACCCAGGGCATCTCGCTGTCGCAGTGACGGGTTCCGGGCTAGAGCGTATCCCTGCGAGGGGGATGCCGGCTCGCGTGAAGACGATGCTCTGGACAGGACCCCGGCTCTGGACAGGACCCCGGCTCTGGACAGGGCCCCGGCCCGACGACCCCGCAGGATGAGGCAACCCATCGGATGAACGAGGTCGACGCCCTCGAACTCGTGCGCGCCGCGATCTGGACCGTGATCGTCGCGGCCGGGCCGGCGATCGGCGCCGCGATGCTGATCGGCATCGCCGTGGCGCTCCTGCAGGCGCTCACGCAGATCCAGGAGGTGACGCTCACCTTCGTGCCCAAGATCGTGGTGATCCTGCTGGTGCTCCTCGTCACCAGCTCCTTCATCGGGGCGCAGATCTACACCTTCGCCGAGGCCACCTACGGGCGCATCGTCACCGGGTTCTGAGCCAGACCCCGCAGGGTGATGCCGGCCTCCTCCAGGCGCGCCCGCACCGCCCGCGCCATCGCCACCGCCTGCGCGCTGTCGCCGTGCACGCAAACCGAGTCGATGCGCGTCGGCAGCAAGCTGCCCTGGGCGGTCAGGATGCCGCCGGCCTGCACCATCGCCAGCACCCGGTCCGCCGCCGCTTCGGCGTCCGCGATCAGCGCGCCGGCCCGGTCGCGCGGAATGAGCTGGCCCGCCTCGGTGTAGCCGCGGTCGGCGAAAATCTCGGCATGGACCCTGAGCCCCGCCGCCTCGCCGGCCGCCACCTGCTCGGTGCGGGCGATGGCCAGGAGCCCCAGATCCGGGTCGACGGCCCTCACGGCCCGGGCGATCGCATCCGCCACGTCCCGCTCCGCCGCCGCCCGGTTCGCCAGCGCCCCGTGCGCCTTGACGTAGGTCAGGCGATGCCCCGCCCAGGCGGCCAGCGCCTGGGCGGCGCCGATCTGGTAGGCGACCTGGCGCTCGATCTCGACCGGGCCGAACGGCATCGGCCGGCGCCCGAAGCCCGCCAGGTCGGGGAAGCCCGGATGCGCCCCCACGGCGACGCCCCGCGCCCGCGCCAGGGCGAAGGTCTCGGCCATGATCCCGGGGTCGCCGGCATGGAATCCGCAGGCGACGTTGGCGGAGGTGACGAGGTCGAGCATCGCCGCGTCGTCGCTGCAGCGATAGGCGCCGAAGCCCTCGCCGAGATCGGCATTCAGGTCGATGGTGGGCATCTGGCGCATCCCCGGCTCGGCGCGGCCCGGCGGCCGCTGGCGGCGCGATCCTAGCCGACGACGCCGTCGATGAGGTTGGTCCCGAGCAGGAATTCGGAGGGAAAATCGGTGCGCAGGACGGGCTGACGTGCGATGGCCGGACCCAGGGCCTCGCGCTCCGCCCGCCGGGCCGCCACCGCCTGCGCGAGGTCGACGGCGGCGAAGCGCAGCCGCGTGCCCGCCTGGGCCTGGGCGAGGCGGCCGAGATCGGCCCCGATCACCGTGGCGATCTTCGGGTAGCCGCCGGTGGGCTGGCGGTCGGCCATCAGCACCAGGGGCTGGCCCGAGCCCGGCACCTGGATCGCCCCCATGGCGACGCCGTCGGAGACGATGTCGTGGGTTCGCGCCCGGATCGCGGGCCCTTCGAGGAAACAGGCCATGCGGTCGCCCCGCGGCCCGACCCGCCAGGGGCCCGCCAGGAAGGCGTCGCGGGCGGCGGCCTCGAACAGGTCGTCCTGCGGTCCCGGGACGACGCGGATCACCGCCGGCGGCCGGTGCAGCCAGGGCACCACGAGGCTCGCGGGGTCGCCGATCGCGGCGCGCGGGCGCATCACCGGAAGGGCGTCGCCCGCCTGCAACCCGCGTCCGTGGAAGCCGCCGAGGCCGGAGCGGGTGTGGGTCGCGGTCGAGCCCAGCACCGGCGCCACGGCGATCTCGCCCGCCACCGCGAGGCTGCACCAGGCCCCGGCCCGGCC